>JAPKZP010000414.1 GCA_026393735.1 Acidobacteriota bacterium | reverse complement strand
CCCTGCGGTGACGGACTTTCAGTGGCTGCCGGCGGGACTGGCGCCGCGCGCTCTGCGGGACGACCGAACAGCGCGGTGCGTGCGTCGGCGTCGAGGAACGAGAGCTGAACCACTGTATCCGCGGCGTCCCCCAGACGCTCGCGGAGCTCACGCCCCGTAACAGGCACTCCGTCGATGAGCACCGTCCCGTCCGCGATCTCAATCGTCCGGACTCGTGGCACGTCGGCCTTCGGGACGAGAATCAACCCACGGCGCACCTGCATGATCTCGAACCGCCGCTCGGCACGATCCCGAAGCTGGCGCAGTTCCGGGCGTGCGTCCAGTACGGCGGCAGGCGCCGGCTGCGCGACTCCTGGTAATGGCGACACGAGTACGAGCAGCCCCGCCAGTGGCGCCAGGGCGAGCGCAAGAAACGTGTTGCGCATGTCAGTTCTCCTGTAGCGGAAGCAGCCGGCGGAGCGCGGCGAGCGCCGCGCCGGCCACAGTGAGATTCAGCACGAGCAGCAGCATCGGGCCCGGCGCGGCGAGCAGGCGCCCCAGCGCGACGGCCGCGTGCGCCAGCCCCGCCCATACCGTGAATGCGCCCCCGATCCAGGCCCGGGCAGCTGCCCCCCCGTGATTGACCCCCCACGCGACCGCGCGCAGGGACGCCAATCCAGCCGTCAGCCAGCCATGTGGCGTCAACGAGACCGCCAGACTTCCCGCCGACAGGAGCGCGCTCGCCACAGCGAGCCGCCCCCACCAGCTGGCCCAGAGGTCCGGCGTCGTCTCGGCGAGACCCGCACGCTGCAGGACGGCGTCGGCGAACCCGGCTGACGGCCGGAGCCTGGGCAGCACGGCCGCAACCCGGCGGAACTGGCGGTCGGCCTCCTCGTCCTGCCCGCGTCGTTCGGCGGCGAGCCAGGCGCGCACGGTCTCTCGATGATTGGTCTTCATCGGCCTTCACCCTGTCCTACGAGCGGGACCCCTGCCCGGGTTGCATACTTCGTCTGCCGGGTCTCTGTCCGGCGCCCAGCCGCTGTCCTCCATGAGGCGGGCCAATTCGGCCCTGGCCCGGTGCAGATGGCTCTTGACGGTGCCCAGTGGCAGGTCCAGCATCGCGGCGATGTCCTCGTAGGATGCGTCTTCGAGGTAGCGCAGGACGACGAGGCGCCGGTAGTCCGGTCGGAGGCCGGCCAGCGCGGTCTCGAGCGCTTCCCGGAGGTCGCGCTGTTCGGCCCGATCCAGCGGCGACCGCGCACGCTCATCCACCAGCAGATCGGCGATCGGCTGGCCCGGCGCCTCCGCGTCGATCGACACGGTCTCCGGCCGAACGCGGCGCAGGTGGTCGATCGCCGTATTCTGTGCGATGCGGAGCAGCCAGTTGGAGAACTTGTAGGAAGGGTCGAACGACCGCAGGGCCCCGAACGCCTTGACGAACGAGTCCTGGGCCAGTTCCTCCGCGACGCCGGGGTCGCGGACCATCCGGGCGATGAGGTTGAAGACGACGCGGCTGTGCCGGGCGACGAGGAGCCGGCAGGCGTCCTGCGAGCCAGCCAGCGCGCGCGCCACCAGTTCCGCGTCGGTCAGGGCCACGCTTGTGCCTCAGTCTGCGGAACGAGCCGGCGCGGCATCCGTGCGGCCTGCCATCAGAAGACGTTCAGGGCGCCGTCCACAATCAGCCGCGCTTCGGTGGCGGTCTGCACGGCCTCGACGGTCGTGTCCGACGCAATCTCACGGAGCTGGAGTCCCTGCCCGGTGACCTCGATCACCGCGAGTTCGGTGATGATCAGATCGACAACGCCCACGCCCGTCAACGGCAGCGAGCAGGCGCGCAGAATCTTGGCCTCGCCGTCGCGGGTCGTGTGTTCCATCGCGACGATGACGCGGCGGGCGCCCGCAACGAGGTCCATCGCGCCGCCCATGCCCTTCACCATCTTGCCCGGGATCATCCAGTTCGCCAGACTGCCCTGCTCGTCCACCTGCAGCGCGCCGAGCACCGTGACATCGATGTGCCCCCCGCGCACCATGGCGAACGAATCCGCGCTGCTGAAATAGGCGCTGCCGGCGAGCTCGGAGATCGTCTCTTTGCCTGCGTTGATGAGGTCGGGATCGACGTCCGCGTCGAGCGGGTACGGGCCGACGCCCAGCATGCCGTTCTCGGAGTGCAGGGTGATGTGCACGTCAGGCGGAACGAAGTTCGCCACCAGGGTCGGCATGCCGATCCCGAGGTTGACGTAGTCACCGTCCTTCAGTTCGCGCGCCACGCGACGCACGATACGCTCCCGCTTGTCCACCATATCGCTCCCCGGTGGCGGTCCCGCTCAGACCTGGCGCGTGGTGCGCCGCTCGATGCGCTTCTCGTAGCCCGAGCCTTCGAAGATATGCCGCACGAAGATGCCCGGCGTGTGCACGTGATCGGGATCGATCGCACCCGGCGGCACGAGGTGTTCGACCTCGGCGATCGTCGTGGCCGCGGCCGTCGCCATCATCGCGTTGAAGTTGCGGGCAGTCTTCCTGTACACGAGGTTCCCGAGGCGGTCGCCCGTGAACGCCTTGACGAACGCGAAATCGGCCCTCAGGGGATGCTCGAACACCTGAGGCACGCCATTGAGGATCCGGGTCTCCTTGCCCTCCGCCACCACCGTGCCGTAGCCGGCCGGCGTGAAGAACCCGCCGATGCCCGCGCCGCCGGCGCGGATCCGTTCGGCAAACGTGCCCTGCGGGACGAGATCGACGTCGAGTTCGCCGCTGAGGCACTGCCGCTCGAACTCCTGATTCTCGCCGACATAGGTCGCGACGATCTTCCGGACCTGCCGGCTCTCGAGCAGGACCCCGAGACCGAACCCGTCCACGCCCGCATTGTTGCTGATGATCGTGAGATGGCGCGTGCCGCGCTCCCGCAGCGCCCGGATCAGGAGTTCCGGTATGCCGCACAACCCGAACCCGCCCACCATGATGGTCGCGCCATCCGGGACGAGCGCGACGGCCTCGGCAGGCCCGGCAATGACTTTGTCCATAACGTGATTATACGGGCTGCCCCGGCGTCCCACGCCCATCCCTCGTCGGGAACGCGGAACGGGCAGCAGCCGGAGCGTCAGTCAACTGGTGATGCCGGTCCCCACGACAGGATCGGCGCCCAGCGCCCGGACGAATGCGCAGAACGGCTCGATCGCGCCGCGCGCCGCCAAGGCCGGCGACGGCGTCACGTCCCAGCGGTGGCCCACGAAGAAATCCGCGCGGCCTGCTGCCAGGCCTCCGCCGCTGCACGACACGCAGGCCTGTCCCTCGACGAGAAGGAGTCGCGCCGGCCACGCCGCCGACAGCGCGGCCCTGCCAGGAAACGCCTGCACCCCCGTCACCAGTGACGGGCCCGGCACGATATCGGGAAGCGCCGCCATCCAGGGTGCCTGCTCGGACGGATCGCCCGCGAGCACGATGAGTTCCGCATCAGCCGCGATGAAGGGATCGTCGGCGCCGACATCGACGGCGTGCATCCGGACGGCCAGTTCGAGCACGTCGCTGCGATCGACACCGATCACGAGCGCGGATGGCCAGGCCTGACGGATGGCGAGTCCGACCGATCCGCCCACCTCGTCGAGTCCCAGAATCGCGATGCGCGCGAACGCGGGCCGCGCAGCGCCGCGAGGTCCGGTCGCGACGAGGGGCAGGCGGATGGGCCCCGCCATCATCCGACGCCCCATCCCCGCCGGACCACCGGCTCCACGCAGATGCTGCGGCCAATGGCTGGAGCGATGATCCGCAACTCGGCCATCAGCCGGTCGAACTGGGACGGGAACATGGTCTGCGCGCCGTCGCTGAGGGCGTGATCCGGATCGACATGGACCTCGATGATGAGGCCGTCGGCCCCTGCCGCGACAGCGGCCCTCGCCATCGGGGCGGCTGTGTCGCGGCGGCCCGTCCCGTGGCTGGGATCGACCAGGATCGGCAGGTGACTCAGT
>JAPKZP010000725.1:2097-6022 GCA_026393735.1 Acidobacteriota bacterium | reverse complement strand
GTGATCAGTCTCGGCGAGCAGCCTTCGAGCGTGCACATGACCGGCTGCCCTTCGATCGATCTCGCGGCCGAGATCGCGGCGAACCCGGCGATGGACTTCGACCCGCTCAGCCGGTACGGAGGCGTCGGCGAGCGCGTCGATCTGTCGAACGGATTCATCGTCGTGATGCAGCACCCCGTCACGACCGAATACGACGAGGCGCGCCGGCAGGTCGAGGAGACGCTTCATGCGGCGTACTCGCCGAACCTGCCGACGCTGTGGTTCTGGCCGAACGTGGACGCGGGCTCGGAAGGCACGTCGAAGGGCATCCGGATGTTCCGGGAGCAGCACCGGGATGCGCGGATTCATCTGTTCCGCAACATGCTGCCGGAGGATTTCCTCCGCCTGCTCTGTGCGTCGTCGTGCATCGTCGGAAACTCGAGCGTGGCCATCCGCGAGTGTTCATTTTTGGGTGTGCCGGCCGTCAACATAGGGACGCGCCAGGCGGGGCGCGAGCGCGGCGCAAACGTGGTCGACGTCGAATACGACCGCGACGCCATCCGGGCCGGGATTCAGCGTCACGTGGCGAGCGGCCATGTGCGCCCCGACACGCTCTACGGCGACGGGCAGGCCGGCAGCCGCATCGCGGACTTGCTCGCCCGTGTGGAGTTGACCATTGACAAACGACTCACCTACTGACGGGCGGCGCGCCGCCAGGGCCGAGCGGATTGCGGCACTTGGATACGCGTACGCGGATCAGCCGACCAGCCCCATTCCGGCATGCAATCTCTGCGGGCACGCCGGGTTCGTCGTCGTCACCCACCGCGATCGGTACGGCTATCCAGCACGAGCCATGGGGTGCAGGCGCTGCGGCCTGGTATTCCTCAATCCCCAGATGACGGCCGACGCGTACAAGCGCTTCTACGTCAGCGCCTACCGGCCGCTCGTCAGCGCCTACCACGGGCGCGTGATTGACGCGAAGTCGATCCAGGCCGAGCAACGATCGTACGCCGTCGAACGCGGGGAGTTCCTCGATCCGTTCCTTCGCGATGCCGGCTACGCGACGCTGCTGGACATCGGCGGCTCGACCGGGGTGGTTTCGCACGCGTGGACGACCCGGTTCGGGCTGAACGGCACGGTCATCGACCCGTCGCCACTCGAGATCGAAGAAGCGCGAGCACTTGGACTCGACACGGTCACTGCCATCATCGAGGACTGGGACGCGGGCGGGCGGGTGTTCGACACGGTGGTGATGTGCCAGACGGTCGATCACCTGCTGGACATCCGGGGCACTTTCGCGGCCGTGCGGCGCCTCTTGAGGCCGGATGGCGTGTTCTTCGTCGACATCGTCGACTTTCGGGCGGCCTACCTGCGGAACTGGTCCGTGGAGGAAGCCATCAAGATCGACCATCCGTACTACCTCACGGACGCCACTATGACCGCGTACTTGCGGCGGGCGGGCTTCGACGTTCTCCGCACCGACTACGCCGCCGATCATCTGCTCGTGGGGTACGTCTGCCGGCCGTGCGTGCCTGCAACGGACTCGCTGCCAGACCCGGCATCGGTGGCGACGCTACTCGACGAGGCACGCCTCGTGCAGAACGCGCCGCGAGGCGGGAGATGAGCCTGGTCCTGGGATTGGTGCCAGCCAGGGCCGGCTCGAAAGGGGTTCCGGGAAAGAACACCCGCCTCCTGGCCGGCAGGCCCCTGCTCGCCTACACCGCAGACGCCGCCAGAGCCTCGGGTGTGATCGACCGGCTCGTGCTCTCCACCGACGACCCGGCGATCGCCGAAGTCGGTCGCGGCCTCAATATCGAAACGCCATTCCTGCGCCCGGCCGAACTGGCTGCCGACGACAGCCCCATGTTTCCCGTGATCGTTCATGCGTTGTCGGCCCTGGAAGCGGGCGGTTGGATTCCCGACATCGTCGTCCTGCTCCAACCCACCTCGCCCTTGAGGCGCCCGGACCACATTGTGCACGCCGTGCGGACGCTGGTCGACGTCGGCGCGGATTCCGTGGTCAGCGTGGTTGAGCTGCCTCGGCACCTGTCCCCCGACTACGTGATGCGTCTCGAGCAGGGCTTGCTGGTCAGTTTCCTCCCTGACGGCGTCCGGGTGACGCGGCGCCAGGACGCGCGAGCCGCGTACGTGCGGGACGGCACGGTGTACGCGTGCTGGCGGAAGACCGTACTGGAGCAGGGCAGCCTGTACGGCAGACTCAGCCACCCGTTGATTCTGCCGGCGTCCGAGTCGCTGAGCATCGATACGATCGACGACTGGCACGAGGCCGAGCGCAGGATCGGGACCTCTTGCTCGTGACCCCGTCCCCGATCCGCGCCTTCGTGCCTGCCAGCGCGCGTCAGATTGGCGGCAGGGTGCGGGCAGAGTATGTGTCGCTGACGGTGCGTCGCACGCTGCAGCGCCTGGCTGCGCGCGGTCGGCCTGTGCTCGCCGGCCCGTGGCTTGGGGAGGTCGGTTTCGAGTTGCTCTACTGGATCCCGTTCCTTCGGTGGGCCATCGATCGCTTCGATCTCGACAGGATGCGGATTGTCGCCGTGTCGAGGGGCGGGCCGGCCTCCTGGTATTGCGACTTGGCCGACAGGTACCGTGACGTGTTCGAGTTTGTCGAACCCGGAGAGTTCCGGCGCCGCAACGAAGAACGGCGGGCCGAGGTCGGTGAGCAGAAGCAAGTGCGTCCGGCCGCCTTCGACCTTGCGATCAAGCATGCCGTGGACGCCGCGATTGGCGAGACGTGTGACTGGCTGCACCCGGCTTTGATGTACCGGGTGATGCAACCCTACTGGTGGCACCATGCCCCGATAACGTGGGTGCACCGTCACGTCCGCTTCGCTCGACTGGGCGCCGCCACCCCACCCTCCGGGTGTGGCCTGCCCGAGCACTACGTGGCCGTGAAGTTCTACTACAACGACTGTCTTGCAGACACCGCCGCCAACCGCGCGAGCGTGCAGCGCGTCATCGACCGTCTGGCCGGCGAGGGGCCCGTGGTGTCACTCTCCACCGGGCTCGCTCTCGACGAACACGGAGAGATGGGGCACGGCGAAGCGCTGAGCCTGAACGAACTCGCGCGCGGCATGGCTCCTCGTGACAACCTGAACCTGCAGAGCGCCGTCATCGCCGGAGCCGATGCCTTTGTCGGGACCTACGGCGGGTTTTCCTATCTCGCACCGTTTCTCGGCATCCCGGCCACGGCGGTGTACGCTGACGAGCGCGGATTCAATCGCGCGCACCTCGACCTCGCCCGGAGTGCGTTCGCCTCCCTCGGAGGCCCAGACTTCCGCGTCATGGACGCTGGCGGACGCCTTTCATGATCGTCATCCGCAAGCTCAAGACGGCGGCATTCCTGCTCTCGCACTGGACGACGCGGGCTCTCCTGCGCGTGCGCAACCTGCTGCGAAAGCGTGCCCGCCACTACGGCAAGCGGGCCGTCTGGGCCTGGAAGGACCTGAGCGAACGCGCGAAGAACGCGAGAATCGCCGCACGGAACCTGAGCCATAAGGCCGTGGACCGCGTTCTCAACCTCCGAAAGCCCTTCATCCGCTTCGCCCGCCGGCGCAAACGCGCTGCGCAACTGCACGATCAGGTGCGAGAGGAGCAGAAGGTCGAGGCCCGCGCGCTCAAGCTTGCAGGTTCGGGCCAGCCAATCATCCTCGGGCCGTGGATTTCCGAGGTCGGCTTCGAGGTGCTGTACTGGATCCCGTTCCTGGCCTGGCTGCGCGCAGAGCGCGGATGGGACGCGTCGCGCGTTGCAGCCGTCTCGCGTGGCGGCGTGCGGTCCTGGTACTCCGGCCTTGCCGACCATTACGTCGAGATCTTCGACTGCTTCTCGCCGGACGAGTTCGCTGCACGCAATGCATCGAGGCGCGAAGCGACCGAAGGCACGCACAAACAGCTCGAAGTATCGGATCTCGACCAGGAACTGGTCGCC
>JAPKZP010000725.1:0-2072 GCA_026393735.1 Acidobacteriota bacterium | reverse complement strand
AGACCGGCTTTGAACGTCCCGCGCTCATCCATCCCTCGTTCATGTACCGGCAGTTCCGTCACTTCTGGCTGGACCACCGGGCCATCAGCCACGTGGAGGAACGCACGCGATTCTCGCGCCGGCAAGGCCCGGCTGGCCCGGACCTGCCGGGATTGCCCAGCGACTACGTCGCCGTCAAGGCCTACACGGCCCAGTCGCTGCCAGACATCCCGCGCAACCGGCAGGTGCTGCGCGCCATGATCGAGCACCTGGCCGAGACCACGAACGTCGTCACGCTCGACACCGGGCTCGTCATCGACGACCATGAGGACTTCAGGCTCGACCAGCATCCGCGTGTCTTCAACCTCTCCGGGCTCCTGACGCCGCAGAACAATCTCGAGGTGCAGACCCAGGTGATCGCGCGGGCAAGAGCCTTCGTCGGAACGTGTGGCAGCCTCACGTGGCTGGCACCCATGCTCGGGGTGCCGACGGTCGCTCTGCTGAGCGACTCGCGGTATCTTCGGGCGCATCTCCACTTCGCGAGACACGCGTACCACGCCATGGGAGCGGCGAGTTTCGCCACGGTGGACGTGAACGCCGTGGACCACATGGGGCTCGACCTGACGATGGCCGTCAGACGCAGCGGCCGTTTGTGACGGCGGCGCACTCTGGAGCAGCGATGAAGATACAACACGTGCTCGTGACCGGCGGCGCGGGCTACATTGGCTCGCACCTCGTCGACGCCCTGGTGGCTCGCGAGTACCGCGTGACTGTGCTCGACAACCTCGAGCCGCAGGTGCATCGATCGGGGACATGGCCGTCCTACGCCAATCCGAAGGCCCGCTACGTCCGCGGCGACGTGCGCGACCGATCCGTGTTCGAGCCTCTCGTGCTGGACGCCGATGCGGTGGTGCATTTTGCTGCGGCCGTCAGCGTAGGCCAGAGCATGTACCAGGTCGACCGGTACGTCGGCGTCAACACGGGCGGCACAGGGCTGCTGCTCGACATCCTGGTAAACGCGAAGCACCGCGTGCAAAAGGTTGTCGTCGCCTCGTCCGTCGGCGTCTACGGAGAAGGCGCCTACCGGTGTCCCTCCTGCGGCCCGAGCTTCCCCGGTTTGCGCGCGGCCGACCAACTAGCCGCCCGGGACTGGGAGCCTCACTGCCCGGCGTGCGGGCGCACGACGGAGCCGGTTGCCACGCCCGAAGGCAAACCGCTCTACCGGGACAATATCTATTCGATGACGAAGTACCACCAGGAAGAGATGGTGCTGCTCATCGGAAAGACGTACGGCATCCCTGCCGTCGCGCCGCGCTTCTTCAACGTGTACGGCCCGCGACAGAGCCTGAGCAACCCGTATGCGGGAGTTGCGGCGATCTTCCTCAGCCGCCTGCTCAACAACCACGAACCGGTCGTGTTCGAAGACGGCGGCCAGCTTCGAGACTTCGTGTCGATCCACGACGTCGTCGACTGCCTCGTCCTGATGCTCGAGCAGGCGGGCGCGGACTTCCTGCCGGTCAACATCGGGTCGGGCACGCGAATCAGCATCCTGGACATCGCGCGCACGCTGGGTAGACTCGTTGGGAGCCAGATCGAGCCCAAGGTCCTGAACCAGGGGAGGGCCTTCGACATCCGGCATTGTGTGGCCGACATCAGCCGGGCCGCTACGACATTGGGCTTTCAACCGAAGGTGTCGTTCGAGGACGGGATGACAGAACTCATTGAGTGGGCCAGGTCGTCTCCCGATGGCGCGACCGACATGTTCGACAAGGCCCTGGACGAATTGCGACAGAAGGGACTGCTGGTGAAGTAGGGAGCCGGACGCATCCAACTCGCCCGAACCATGATCCTCACGTTTGAAGAGCTTCCGCAATACGCCGGGACCGTCGCGATGGTCGACGGAGCCTTTGATCCGCTGCACGCTGGGCACGTCGAGTACTTCAAGGTTGCTGCAGCGCTCGGCCTGCCCCTCCTCTGCAATGTGGCATCCGACCGCTATGTACGCACAAAGGGGCGGCCCCCGTTGTTGCCGGAAGGGCAGCGCGCCATCGTCGTCGACGCGATCCGGTACATCTCGTACACCCATGTCAACC
>JAPKZP010000549.1 GCA_026393735.1 Acidobacteriota bacterium | reverse complement strand
CTCGCCTCGCGGCCGATCGACGACCTCTTCGCGGGGATTGTGCTGTAGCCCGAGACAACCTCTCCCGGAGCGGTTTCCTGGGACAACCTCTCCCGGAGCGGTTTCGAGGCGCGGTCTCGACCCCAGCGGTCTGGCGTAGTCATCCGGCGGGCAGGGTAAGATGGACGAGTGGCGCCGTGGTCATTCGACGACGTGGCGGCCGCGCTCGGGGAGCGTATCGGGAGTTTGCCGGGGTTGCCCGCGCAGATGGCGATGGCCCCCCAGCCGCGGCACGGCTGGAAGCCGGGTTTCGCGCCCGAAGGGTCGCGTCCGGCCGCGGCGTTGCTGGTGCTGTATCCGGTGAACGGCGCGGCGACCTTGCTGCTCACCAAGCGCACGTCACATCTGCCGCAGCACAAGGGGCAGGTTTCGCTGCCCGGCGGCGCGCTCGACGCGGGTGAAACCGTCGAGGAGGCGGCCTTGCGCGAGGCGCACGAGGAGATCGGCCTGCCGCCCGCGAGCGTGAGCCTGATCGGCCGGCTCACGCCGATTCACATCCCGGTCAGCGGCTACGTGCTGAACCCGGTGGTGGGCACCGTGTCGAGCCGGCCGGGGACCCGTCGGGAAGCCGGTGAAGTCGACCGCATCATCGAGGTCTCCGTCGCCGTGTTGCTCGATCGGCAGCGGCACCGCCGCACGACCGTCGTGCGCGACGGGCTGGAGATCGAGATGCCATATTTCGACATCGACGGCGAACAGGTCTGGGGCGCCACCGCCATGGTGCTCGCCGAGTTCGCCTCGCTGCTGGGCGTTTGGCCCGAACCCCGTTAGGAGAGTCAGACTCGTGTCACCTCGTCGCAAGGAACCTGACCCCACGCTGCTGGACATCATCGAGCACACGCCCGCCGACGCGGCTGGCGACGGGGGTACGTGGCCCCCGGCCGGCGCGTCGTGGCCGCCCGCCGGCAACTGGCCGCCATCCGGCGGCAGGGGCGGCAGCAGCGGCGGCCGCGAACAAATCGTCGCGCTGCACGAGGCGGCCCAGGAGAAGTACCTCAACTACGCGCTCTCGGTCATCACCTCGCGGGCGCTGCCCGACGTGCGCGACGGCCTCAAGCCCGTGCAGCGCCGCATCCTCTTCACCATGTGGCAGCAGAACCTCACCGCCGACACCAAGTGCCGCAAGTGCGCCAAAGTGGTCGGTGACGTGATGGGGAGCTACCATCCGCACGGCGACACGGCCATCTACGACACGCTGGTCCGCATGGCGCAGTCCTTCTCGCTGCGCTACCCGCTGGTCGACGGCTCGGGCAATTTCGGGTCGCTTGACGGCGACGCGGCGGCCGCGATGCGCTACACCGAGTGCCGCCTCGCGCGCCTCTCCGACGAGATGCTGCAGGAGATCGACCAGGACACGGTCGCGTTCCGGCCGAACTACGACGGCACGAAGAACGAGCCGGTCGTCCTGCCCGCGCGCCTGCCGAACCTGCTCGTCAACGGTGCCACGAGCATCGCGGTCGGCATGGCCACCAGCATTCCGCCGCACAACCTCGGCGAGGTCTGCACGGCGCTGCTCAAGCTCCTCG
>JAPKZP010000402.1 GCA_026393735.1 Acidobacteriota bacterium | reverse complement strand
GCCGGCGCCGCCGGCGGCCGCCGCGCAGGAGCCCGCTCTGCCGCCTGAAGTGTCCGAAGACGCCGGCGGCGTGCCCGACGCCAGCGCGGCCGAAGGCGGCTACACGGTGCAGGTGGCGGCGGTGAAGAAGCGCACGGAAGCCGACGTCATCGTCAAGCACCTGAAGGCGAAGGGCTACGAAGCGTACGTGTTCACGCCGGACGGCAGCGACAAGCTGGGCGTGTTCCGCGTCCGCGTCGGGAGCTACAAGACCCGGCCCGAGGCCGAGACCGTCGCGCGTCGGATCGAGCGCGAAGAGAGATGGAAGCCCTGGGTTACCCGCTAGCAGTCCTCTCTGGCGTCCTGCTGGCCCTCAGCTTTCCGCGGTTCGGATACCCGGCCCTGGCATGGGTGTCCCTCACGCCCCTCCTCATCGCGCTCGTGTGGCCAGCCCCGCCGGCGGCCCGCCGCGCGTTCGGGCTTGGCCTGGTTACGGGCGCGGTGTACTTCGCCGGCACGATGTACTGGACGCCGGCCGTGCTCACCACCTTCGGCGGTCTCAACACGATCGTGGCGATCGCGGCTGGCGCGTTGCTCGTCGCGTACCTCGCGCTCTTCCCGGCACTGTTCGCGGTGCTCACGGCGAGGGTCTGCGCCGGCCTGGGGATACGAGGCCTGCTGGTCGCGCCGGCGATCTGGGTGTCCACCGAGCTGCTGCGGCGGTGGGTGCTCGGGGGATTCCCGTGGGTGCTGCTCGGGTACAGTCAGGCCAGCGTCCTGTCCATCCTGCAGACGGCGAGCCTCGCGGGCGTCTACGGTCTGTCGGCGCTCGTCGTGGCGGGCTCCGTCGGGATCGCCGTCGCGGTGCGCGGAACGGGCCGGATGCGAATCGCAGCGCCCGTCGTCGTCGCGGCGGTCATCGCCGCGCTGGCCTGGTGGGGCGGCAGCCGCGTGCGGGACGCGTCGCTCCTGTCCCAGGGCGAGGCCATCCGCGTCGCGCTCGTGCAAGGCAATATCCGGCAGGACGAGAAGTGGGATCCGGGCCAGGCGGCCAGGATTCTGGACACGTACTTGGACCTGACGCGGAGCGCGGCGCGGCAGGGGGCGAGCCTCGTCGTGTGGCCCGAGTCGTCGACGCCCTTCCTCTTCGAGCACGACATCGCGGGCAACGCGGCCGTGCGGCAGGTGGCGCGGGAGCTGGGCGTGTCGCTCCTCTTCGGCAGCGACCAGTTCGAGCCGGGCCCGCCGCGGCGCTTCTTCAATTCCGCGTTCCTCGTCACGCCGACCGGGGAGACGGCCGCCGTGTATCGCAAGATGCACCTCGTGCCGTTTGGCGAATACGTGCCGCTGAAGCGGTTGCTGTTCTTCATCGGCCCCCTCGTCGAGGCCGTGTCGGATTTCTCACCGGGCCAGACTGCGGTGGTGATGCCGCTCGGCGGCCATCGGCTGTCTGCCGCGATCTGCTACGAGGTGGTGTACCCGGATCTCATTGCCGCCTTTGTCGCGGGCGGGAGCCAACTGCTGACCACCATCACGAATGATGCGTGGTACGGCCACACCTCGGCGCCGTACCAGCACTTCTGGCAGGCGGTGGTGCGATCGGTCGAACAGGGCCGGTACCTCGTGCGCGCGGCCAACACGGGCATCAGCGGCCTCGTCGATCCGTACGGCCGCGTGCTGGCGATGTCGCCGATCTTCGAGCGCACGGTCGTGGTGGGCGACGTCCGGTTCCTCGACAGCCGGACCGTCTACGCCCGCACGGGCGACGTGTTCGCCTATGCCTGCGCCCTGCTCACTTTGCTGGTCGCGGCGACGATTCGCCGCCGCTGAACCGGCCCGAGCCGGCAGGACCCGCAATCAGCGGGACTTGCTGCAACTCGTCGTCTCTGCGCTGGATCCTGTACAATCGTGGGATGGGCCTGTCGTAACGGGCCCTCACTGGAGGCGTGGTCGTGGCATTCGAGTTGGAAGACCTGGTCCGGCGGTGCGAGGAACTCGTGAAACGGTCCGCGGAACTCCGGAGGTATCTTTGAGGCCGAACGGCCGCGCGACGAAGTCGCGACGCTCGAGGACCGCATCTCCCAGCCTGATTTCTGGAAGGACCAGGCGGAAGCCCAGCGCGCGCTGCAGCGCCGCCGGCGGCTCCAGGACGAAATCGACCTGACGGAATCCCTGAAGAAGCAGGAAGAAGACCTCGGCGTGCTGGTCGAGTGGGCCGGCTCGGGCGAGGATGTGAGCATCGACCTCGTCGCGGGACTCGACCGGCTGTCGGAGCAGGTCGACGCGGCGGAGACCAAGCGCATCCTCGGCGGCGAGCACGATCGCGCCAACGCCGTCGTCACCATCCACCCTGGAGCGGGCGGCACCGAGTCGCAGGACTGGGCCGACATGCTCCTGCGGATGTACCTCAAGTGGATCGAGCGCCGCGGGTTCAAGCGCGAACTGGTGGACTACCAGCCCGGCGACGAAGCCGGCTTGAAGAGCGCGACGCTGATGGTGCACGGCGAGTACGCGTACGGTCTCCTGTTGTCCGAGGCCGGCGTGCACCGCCTCGTGCGGATCTCGCCGTTCGACCAGGCGGCGCGACGCCACACGTCGTTCGCCTCGGTGTATGTCTGGCCCGAGCTCGAAGACGATGTCGAGATCGAGGTGGACGAGAAGGACCTCCGCGTCGACACGTTCTGCGCGAGCGGGCCGGGCGGCCAGGGCGTCAACACGACGTATTCCGCCGTCCGCCTCACGCACCTGCCGACCAACACCGTCGTGTCGTGCCAGAACGAGCGGTCGCAGATCCGCAATCGCGACGCCGCGATGAAGGTGTTGAAGTCCCGGCTCTACGACATGAAGATCAAGGAGCAGCAGGCGAAGCTCGAGAAACTCGGCGGCGAGAAGAAGGACATCGCCTTCGGCAGCCAGATTCGCAGCTACGTCCTCCACCCGTACCAGATGGTCAAGGACCACCGGACCAAGGAGCAGGTGGGCGACGTCAACCGGGTGCTCGACGGCGACATCGACGTGTTCATCAAGACCTACCTGAAGGCCAAGGCGAACGGGACGCTGGGCCAGGCGACAGGCGCCGACGACTAGGGCGGCCGCAGGCGCCGCCCCTACATCTTCGGGAAGCCGATGCCGGGCTGCGTGCCGGCGATGAAGGCCTCGGTGAACGCGCCGGGCGTGTCCGACGGCACGGGTGCGCCGCTTGCGCGGTCCACCGTCATGAACACGATGTTGCCCGGCGGATCGAACACGGGCGGGTTCTTCGGGTCGCCGTACTTGTCGATGTAGGTCTTCATAAACGACATCCAGATCGGCAGCGCCGCCACGGCGCCCGTCTCGCCGGGGCCGAGCGGCTTCTTGATGTCGTAACCCACCCAGACGCCCACGGTGATGTTCGGGTCGTAGCCGACGAACCAGGCGTCCGTGAAGTCATCCACCGTGCCGGTCTTGCCGGCCAGCGGCCAGTCGAGGGCGGCGGCGGCGCCGGCCGTTCCCCGCTGCACCACGCCCTCCATCAAGCTCACCATGACGAACGCCGTGTCGGCACGCACGCCCTCGCGGGGCGTCGGGCGCCGTTCCTCGCGGAGCGTGCCGTCGCGCTCGACCACCTTCACGATGCTGTAGGGCTCCATGCGGACGCCGTGATTGGCGAACGCGGAGTAGGCGCTCGTCACCTCGGCGAGTGTGGCCTCCGACGCGCCCAGGGCCGTTGAGAGGTACGGCTGCAGGGGCGACACGAACCCCAGCCGCTGGGCGTAGCCGATGACCTGGGGCGGCGTCAGCTGCTCCATGAGCTTGACGGTCGGCACGTTGCGGGAGTCCTCCAGCACCCGGCGCAGCGTGATGGTGCCTTCGTACTTACGATCGTAGTTCTGAGGCGCGTACGGCGGCTGGCCAGGCCCCGCGTTCCACGAGGCCGGCGCGTCGAGGATGAGCGACGTGGGGGTATACCCGCGATCGATGGCGGCGGCCACCACGAACGGCTTGAAGGCGGACCCTACCTGGCGCGGCGCCTGGACGGCCCGGTTGAACTTGCTGCGCCCGAAGTCGAAGCCGCCGACCATGGCGCGGATCTGACCGGTGCGGTTGTCGATGGCCAGCAGCGCGGCTTCCATGAGCGGCGTCTGCTCGAGCTTCACGCCGACGACGCCGTGCTCGTCGTCGACGCTGACGATCTCGACGTCGATGACGTCGCCCACGCTCACGAGGTCCGCGGCCGCGGCGCGTCCGGTCCACTGGAAGCCTGGCCGCGAGAGGTCCGCCTGGTACTTGCCGACACGCAGGCGTGCTGCGCCCTGTGGTACTGCACGGGCGCCGTCTTCCGCGCCGCGGCGCCGGGCCGGCGCCGCG
>JAPKZP010000606.1 GCA_026393735.1 Acidobacteriota bacterium | reverse complement strand
GGGTCAGACTCCGGGGTCAGACTCCGGGGTCAGACTCCGGGGTCAGACTCCGGGGTCAGACTCCGGGGTCAGACTCCGGGGTCAGACTCCATCGACAGACTGGAGTGGGATCATGAGGATCCTGCCGTCGCTACTTGCCCCAGCGCTCGCGACCGTTCCGGCGTATGCCCAGACGCCGTCGGCGGCGGTCGACCTGGCTGCCTGGGAGCTGGTTTCCGTTCCGCCGGTGACGACGGCCGACGCCGTCAGCCGGCAGGCGAGCATCGTGGCTGTGACCGGTACGCCGGTCAGCTACATCGCCAGCCGGGACAGCTTCCGCAACTACCGTTTGCATGCTGAGTGGCGCTGGCCTGGAAAGGCCGGAAATGGTGGGGTCCTCGTGCACATCAGCTCAGGCCCGAAGGATCGCCAGTGGCCGCTCTGCTACCAGATCCAGATGAAGAACACGGCCGTCGGAGACCTGCTGCCGATGGCGGGAGCGACCTTCGGCGAACCGCTGTCGAGCCCGCCTGGCGCGGCGACGCCGCTGCTCGGCCGTTCGGGGCCGGACAGCGAACGCCCGGTGGGTGAATGGAACACCGTGGACATCCTCTGCCGTGGCGACACCATCGAGGTCACCGTCAACGGAGTCGTCCAGAACCGCGTGACACACTGCTCGCTGACCGAGGGCCGCGTGGGCTTCCAGCTGGAGGGAACGCCATTCGAACTGCGAAACGTCTCGATATCATCACTCCGATGAATCCCGGCTGGCCGACGCCAGCCGGACGGCTGACAACCTTGGTTTCCTCACGACCACGACTGCTACGCTGCCTGCCACGCGGGCTCGCAACCGGCTCCGGCAACTCGCACGGCGTCCAACTCAATCGGACCGCACGTAGACGGCCCCCTGTAGCACTTCGTCGCAGCAAGAGGCGCCGCCCGGCGACCGGTGACCCCCTGAATCGCCTCCTGGAAGGCCGCGCTGCCCAGGGCCCACGCTCCGTTGGTCGCGTCCCGAATCTCCTTGAGTTCCTTCGCCGTAACGGCTTGTGTGAATAGCCGCCGGTACGCGGCCTGCCGTCGGGCGTCGTCCGGACCCAACGCGAGGTAGACGGGATGGGGCGTGACGAGCAGGTCCGCCTCGCCGAGCCCATTTGTCCGATAGCTCGACCAACGGTATTCCGCCCGATCTTTGACCATTCCCGCTCTTCGCGCGTTGTCTTCGACGTACTTCATGCAGGTGAGCAGGTAGGCTTCCGTGTCAACCACAGTTGCTCGGTAGCGCCCCTCCCATAGCGTTCCGGTCCGTTCGTACTTGGCGTTGAACCATCCGACGTAGTTCCTCCCCAGCGACTGAATGGTCCGCGCCGCGCTTTCGGGTTGCTGCGGCGTACCCAAGAGATGGACGTGGTTCGACATGAGCTGGTACGCGTGTATCTCCAGTCCGTTTTCCGCCGCTGCGCTCGTCAGTAGCGTCAGGTAGTCATCCGAGAGCGTGCAAATCTCTGGTTGATTGAATCGAGCCGGGCCGGGGCGTCCGACCGGCACCGTTCGGGCTGGAGTCTGACCCCGGAGTCTGACCCCGGAGTCTGACCCCAATCAGCGCCAGCGGAAGAGGCGGAGGGCGAGGCCGAAGGAGACGAGCGCCCAGGCCGACAGGATCAGGAGCTCTCCGCTGACGCCGGCGAGGGGCGCGCCGTCCAGCATCACCGCGCGCAGGGCATCGTTCAGCGCCGTGAGGGGCAGCAGGTGAATGAGCGGCTGGGACGCCGCCGGGAAATGGGCTGACGAGAAGAACACGCCCGACAACACCCACATCGGCAGCATCACGAAGTTCAGGAGCCCCGACACGGCCTCGATCGTCCGGACGCGGGACGCCACGAGCAAGCCCAACCCGGCGAAAGCCACGGCCCCGGCCACCGACACGGTGGCAAGCCCCATGAGCGAGCCGCGTACCGGAACCGAGAAGACCAGCCACGCAAACCCGATCAGCGCCGCCACCTCGGCCACGAGCGAAACGAGCCGGGCGAGCATCTGCGCCAGCAGGTAGTGCGACCGCGCCATGGGCGTGGCCGCCAGTCGCTTCAGCAGTTTCCGGTTGCGAGCGTAGACGATCGAGAACCCGATCCCCCACATCCCGGTTCCCATGATGTTCATGCCGAGCAGCCCCGGCACGAGCCAGTCGACGTAGCGGGCGCCCACCACCTCAAGCTTCTGCTCGCCTGCGGTGAACCGGTCGGCGCGCCCTGCGGCCCGCTGGAGGGCGGCATCGACGGCGAGACGAGCGAGGCGGCTCTCCGGACGTGTCGGGTCGAACCGGTAGGACGGCGGCGTCCCGGGAATCACCACGACCTGCACCTCGCCGTCGCGCAGCGCGAGGTCGGCCCGCTCGCGCGTCACGGTAGTCACGTCGATGCCGTCCGAGGCCTTCAGCGCGGAGACGACGACCTCGCTCCCCGGCCCGCCCAGCACGCCCGCGTGCACGGGCTCATCCCCCTGGGTCCGAAACGCGATTCCCAGCGTGGCGGCGAGCACGATCGGGAAGACGACGACCCAGAAGACCGCCTCTGGCTCACGCACGAACTCCCGCAGCCGTACCAGCGTCAATTGGATGAGCGGGTGGGACGCGGCGGGCCGATCAGTCATCGCGCAGATGGCGTCCCGTGAGGGCGACGAACACATCCTCCAACGCGGCCTGGTGCGTGCTGAAGAGGGACAGGCTCGACCCGGAGCGCTGGAGTTCGGCCAGCAGCGCCGGCATTACGGTGTGCAACTGGCTGACGCGGACGTACACGTGACCCTCGGCCTGGCGCACGCCCTGCACGCCCGCGATCGCCGCGATCCGATCGGAGGGCACGGCCGCGCCGGGCTCCACGGCGAACTCGATCACGTGCTCGGCCCCGAGCGACGCAATGAGCTCGCGCGGCGTGCCGAGGGCAATCACGCGGCCCTGGTCGATGATCGCGATTCGATCGCAGAGCGATTCGGCCTCGTCCATGTAGTGCGTCGTGATGAGGACGGTGCCGCCGCGGGCGCGGAAGCGCCCGAGCAGCGCCCAGAACTGGCGGCGCGACTGCGGGTCGAGCCCTGTGGTGGGTTCGTCGAGGAACAGCAGATCGGGCTCGTTGACCAGCGCACACGCCACGGCGAGGCGCTGCTTCTGGCCGCCGGACAGCTTGCTCACCCAGCTGCGGCGCTTGGACTCGAGCTCCACCATCGTGAGCACCTCGTCGACCGACGGGCCGCGACGATAGAAGGATCGGAACAGCGCGACGACCTCCTCGACGGCGAGCCTGTCGCTGAACTGCGTCTCCTGCAGCTGGATGCCGAGCCGCTGCCGAAGCGCCTGATCGTCGGTGCCCCATCGCAGGCCGAGCACTTCGACGTCACCGGCGTCGGCGTCCAGAAGTCCCTCCAGGATTTCGATCGTCGTGGTCTTGCCTGCGCCGTTCGGCCCGAGCAAACCGAAGCACTCGCCGGCTCGCAC
>JAPKZP010000663.1 GCA_026393735.1 Acidobacteriota bacterium | reverse complement strand
GTCGAGGACTTGATCGCCGATCTCGACGCCGGCCTGCGGTAGAAGGGCGGCCGCGGCTGAAGCCGCACGTTCGGCGGACACGACCAAGGAGAATGGGCGCCATGAAGTGGGCTCGCATCGTCCTCGTTGGGATCGCGGTCCCTGCCGCGACTCTCTTGCTCATCACGCTCGTCGTGACCGGGTTCGCCTTCAAGCTGGCGTTTGAGGCGCGAGGGGCTCCAGACCAGATTCGGATCGGGCAGTTTGCCGCGTACTTCGGCCGGTCATACTGGTCGGTTCTCGTTATTCTGGCGACGGTGCCTGCAACACGCTGGGCCGCCCGGAGGATTCCGGCGTCGCGTGCGCTGCACGGGGCGCTCATCGGGGTAGTCGTCGCCGGGGTGGGGCTCCTTCTCGGCTCCACGATAAGCGTGCGGACGATCCTGGCGTTCGTCTTGACCGTCGCAGCCGGGTGGCTCGGCGGCGTCCTGGCTGCACGGGCGGGCAGCGCTTAGGCGGAAACGTTTGCACTCCGGTTGTTAATTCCCGAGTCGCGACAGAAGTCTGGACACCGTCTCGACCTGGGAGCTGGTTTGGAAGCCTGGACATCGATTGCGGATTGGTCGTCGTCAAGAACCGCTGCGCGTGAGCCGCCTTACCGCGAGGCCAATCCCCGCTCCTGCCAGCGCGATCGCACAAATGAGCAGGGCTCCCCAGCCGAGGCCGCGGATCTCGGCCACGAGCAGCGGCCCGGCCACCATGATGGGCGCCAGCCACCAGCGCACCCCCAGTGCGGATGCCAGGGCTGAGGCCAGGAACAACGCGCCTGCCGTCACGCCCGTATCGTCCCACGACGGGCGGGTGTCCATCCACGCAATCGCGCAGCCGGCCGTCAGTGCGAAGCACGCGATGACGGCCGTGACGCGGACGCGCTGGTGGTCGGACATGGCGACAGTATAGCGGCACGGCCGCGGCACGTGCGCCCTTCCCACCCGCATCCGCACAGGCTAAGATCGCAGGTCAACATGACCCACGACGCCATCGCCGTCATCGACTTCGGGGGGCAATACGCGCACCTGATTGCGACCAAAGTCCGCCGGCTCCGCGTGCTCGCCGAGATCCGACAGCCGGACGATCCGACGGAGGCCTTCCAGGCCTACAAGGGCATCATCATCTCCGGGAGCCCGAGCCTGTCTTCCTTTGGCGAGGATTCGGCGTACAACAAGGCGATCTACGATCTGCCGGTCCCCATCCTCGGCTTGTGTTTCGGCCATCAGGAGATCGCGAAGCACTATGGCGGAACCGTTACGCATGGGGGCCGCGAGTGGGGCCCAGCCGATCTGCACGTGGTCGTGGACAGCCCGCTCTTCAAGGGCCTCGCAAGGACCGAGCGCGTGTGGATGAGCCACTTCGACTCGGTGACCAGTGTTGGTCCCGAGTTCCGGGAGGTCGGCTTTACGACGCTCGGCGGATCGGAAGCGGCCCATCGGTACGCCGCGATTGGATCGGACACGCTCCGCCGATACGGCGTCCAGTTTCACCCCGAGGTGGACGATACGGTCCACGGCAGCGAGATGATCGCGAACTTCGTGTTCGACATCTGCGGATGCCAGGCGTCGTGGACCATGGAGCGGTATGTCGAGGAGCGGATCGAACAGGTCCGGCAGCAGGTCGGCGGCCGGTCGGTATTCCTGCTCGCCTCCGGCGGCGTGGACTCGACCGTGGCCGCACGCCTCCTCGGCCTCGCGATCGGCGCCGACCGTCTCCACCTCCTGCACGTCGACAACGGCCTCATGCGCAAGCACGAGAGCCAGGAAGTGCTCGAGACGTTCCGGGCGTTCGGCCTCGATCGCAATCTGCACTTCGTGGATGCCAGCGACGACTTTCTCACGGCGCTCGCAGGCGCCGTCGAACCCGAAGCGAAGCGGACGGTCATCGGCAACACGTTCATCGAGGTCTTCGAGCGCGAAGCCAGGCGGCTCGGCATCGAGGGGCATCTTCTCGGCCAGGGGACGATCTACCCGGATACGATCGAGACCGGCGGCACCAGGCGGGCCGATACGATCAAGACGCACCACAACCGCGTGCCGGTCATCGAGCGCATGATCGCGGAGGGACGCGTTGTCGAGCCGCTGGCGGACCTGTACAAGGTCGAGGTCCGCGAACTCGGCGAGAAGCTCGGCATCCCCCATGGGCTCGTCTGGCGGCACCCGTTCCCGGGACCCGGACTGGGTGTGCGGCTGCTGTGCTCCAGCGGCGTGCCGAGCCGCGACGGCTTCGAGGCCATCGAGCCGCGCGTCGCCGAACTGGCCGCCGGGTTCTTCAAGGACGTGCCCGGCATCAATCGCTGCGTCTGGAATCTCGGCAGGCATGCGCCGTCGCGCGTCCGCCCCCTGCCGGCGACGGTCACGCGCGATCGCCTCGATCTTCTGCGCGAAGCCGATCACCTCGTGATGGCAGGTCTGCGCCGGCATGGCATCTACGACGACATCTGGCAGTGCCCGACAGCCATGCTTCCCCTCGAGGTCGATGGCTGCGGGCGCGAGTTCATCGTGGTGCGGCCCATTCATTCCGAACGCGCCATGACCGCGACGCCCGCGAGGCTGCCGGAAGCGCTGCTCGGCGAACTGCGCGAGCAGGTCCTGCGGCTGCCCGGTGTGAGTGGGCTGGCCCTGGACATCACGACCAAGCCGCCCGGAACAATCGAGTGGGAATGAGACCTGCGCTCAGGCGCCAGGCGAGGGGAATCAGGAGTCACACCATGAAGAGCATCTGCTGGGGATTGATTGGACTGGCGGCGGTGTCGTTCGTGATGGGTACGTGGCTGGCTTTTACCAAGACGGCGTTCATGCTCGACCCGGTCGGCTTCTGGCGCGGCGCCGTGGGATTCCTGGCGTTCGCGATCGCGCTGCGCCTGATGGACGAGTCGCGGCGCTAGGGCCTCTTCGCGTGCGACGCTGGACCGACGTCCCGTTCATCGTGGGCGCCAACCTCCCGTGGCTCAGCTACGGCAACGACTTCGGCGCGAGTGCCTGGCAGCCCGACGGGGGCGTGGGTGCTGGCGGCCGGCGCACGCGATTGCGCGAGGCCTTGCGGCCGCTGTCGGCGGGCGGGCTGTCGGTCGTCCGCTGGTTTCTGTTCTGCGACGGGCGCGCGGGCCTGGTCACGGGCGGTGACGGCGGCGTCGTCGGCCTGGACGCGTATGTCTGGCGCGACATCGATGCGGCCCTGGACGAGCTCGACCGCGCCGGACTCCGCGCCATCTTCGTGCTCGTCGACTTCCATTGGTTCAAGCCCGCGCACGTGGTTCAGGGCGTGCAGTTGGGCGGACGCGCGAGGTGGCTGATCGATCCGGTGCAGCGCGCACGGGTCTTCGACTGCGTCTTGGCTCCCCTCTTCGATCGGTACGGACAGTCGCCCGCTGTCGTCGCCTGGGACATCGTCAACGAGCCGGAGTGGGTCACGGGCCGCGTGCCCTGGATGCCCTGGCGCCGCCGCGTCAGCCGGCGCGACATGCGCGCGTTCATCGGCGACACGGTGTCGCTGCTCCACGAGCGGACGGTCCATCCTGCGACCGTCGGGTCGACGTCGACCCGCTCCCTGCCCCTGGTGCAGGGCCTGGGCCTCGATCTCTACCAGGCGCACTGGTACGACCCGCTCGAGTTGCGGGCCCCGCTCGGTCGTCCGGTCGCCGAACTCGACCTCGATCGGCCGATCCTGCTCGGAGAGTTCCCCACGCGGGGGTCGGGCCGTTCGCCTGACGCGATCGTCGACACGGCGCGTGGTGCCGGGTACGCGGGCGCGCTGGCGTGGTCTGCCCTGGCCAGCGACAGCGCGTCAGGTGACCGCCGGTGGGTCCCGGATCATCGATCTGGTGACACGTAGTCCGATGGTTTTAGGGCACATGCAAAAGGGGCCTGGCCCCTTTTCTTCATCTGGAGGTCGGTTCATGAAACGATTGGTGATCTTCCTGCTCGTCGCGGTCTGCGCAGCCGTCGGCGCCGCGTCGGCGGCCACGCCCGCGCGCTTCATGCAGTATCCCGAT
>JAPKZP010000516.1 GCA_026393735.1 Acidobacteriota bacterium | reverse complement strand
TGCCGGGGGAGCGGCACGGGCATGATGCGAGTCCGGACGGGGTGCGTGCGGGTGTTGACGCTGGTCACGGCGGCGCTGGCGCTCGTCGCGGCTGCGACGGACGCCGGCGCCCAGAGTCCATGTCCGTCGTGCACGGCCGCGCCTCGATGGGAAGTGGGCGGGTACCTCGGCGTGGCGGTTCAGTCGCCGGTCGGCACCTACTTCGGGTCTACGCCAGACCGGAATCACGTCTTCATCGGCCTGCAGGCGACGAAGGAGGTGCTCGCCTGGAAGCGCTGGCTGCTTGCCTTTGCACCACAGGTCGTTCCTCTCGCCATCGTCACGAACAACCCCAAGTACGACACGCAGACCATCACGACGCCGTCGGGGTCGCACACGGTGACCGTCGAGACCGGCAGGGGACCTGTCTACGGCGTCGGCTTCGTCCCGCTCGGCCTCGAGATGCAGCTCCAGGTCGCGTCCCGCTGGCGCGTGTACGGCGGCGGCGCGGTCGGCGGCATCTGGTTCACCCGGGACGTGCCTGTCGGCAACTCGAAGGCGTTCAACTACACGTTCGAGTTCGGCGGCGGTCTGCAGTACCAGTGCCGGCCCGGCCAGTGGTTGCGCGTCGGCTACAAGTTCCATCACCTGTCGAACGCCGGGTCGGTGCCCATCAACCCGGGCGTCGATGCGAACATGTTCCTCGCCGGCTACAGCGTCGTGGTGGGATCGCACAAGCACTGACGTGCGGGAACCTCATCCTGCTCTACGAGGAGACGCAGTGACGCCAGACGAGGCGCAGCGAATCCGCCGTGTCGTCGCGCTCGGCGCCAGCAACCTGACGCGTGGCTTCCGGACGGTCGTCTCGAGCGCCCAGGCCACGTGGGGGCCTGGCGTCGACACCGTCGCCGCGCACGGGCATGGACGTTCGTACGGTGCGCCCAGCTCGTTCCTGGGGCGGAGGCTCCCGTCGATTCTGCAGTCGGGACTGTGGCATCACCTGGCGTCTGCGCCCGCCGTCCGGACTCGGGCCCTCGTGACGGATGTGGGCAATGACGTCATGTACGGATCGCCGCCGGAGCAGATCCTCGCGTGGGTCGAAGATGCCGTCGTCCGCCTTCGGCGTTGCACGGCTGACATCACCCTCACCGACCTGCCGCTCGAACGCGCGAGGCGGTTGTCGCGCCTGGAATTCCGGGCGTTCACGGCCGTGGTGGTGCCAAGCTGCCGCGTAACCCTCGCAGACGCCATCGACTCCGCCGAGCGGGTCAGCGAGGGCCTGGCCGCGCTCGCTTCCGTGCATGGCCTCAGGTTCGTCCACCTGAGGGCCGAGTGGTACGGCGTGGATCCCATTCATATCCGTCCGCCGCTCTGGCATCAGGCATGGCAGGAAATCCTGGGTGCCGACGCGAACCAGCCGGTGACGCAGGTGTCGCGTCGTGAAGGTCTCCGACTCTACGTCATGCGCCCGGAGCAGCAGTGGCTGTTTGGCCGCGAGCAGCGGACGCCGCAGCGTGGGCGTGCCCTGAAGGCCGGCGGCCATGTGTGGCTGTTCTAATGGAGACCGAATCCTGATGCCTCTCTACCGCGCCTCCTGGCTTGTCCCGATCGCTGGTCCGCCGATCCGGCATGGATGGGTGGCGACCCGCGACGGCCGGGTCGTGGCGTTGGGCGGCGCCACGCCGCCCGCGGCAGACGAGGTGCGGGAGGAGCGTGTCATCGATCTGGGTGACGTGGTGCTCATGCCGGCGCTCGTCAACGCGCACACGCATCTCGAGCTCTCCTGGCTGCGCGGCCGCGTCCGTCCCGCCGGCAACTTCATCGTCTGGGTCGGCAAGATGATGGCGGTGCGGCGGCACGCACCCGAGGCGCACGACGAGTCGTATCATCGGGATGCGATGGCCTCGGCCCTGGCGGAGATGAGGGCCTCGGGGACGGGCCTCGCAGGAGACGTCAGCAACTCGCTGGTGGGTCTGGACCTGCTCGAGGCCAGCGGGCTTTCGGGTGTCGTGTTTCACGAGGTCATCGGGTTCAGTGCGAACGACCCGAAGGGCCTCGCCGCCGCCGCCCGCCAACGGATCGACGGCCTGCGCGCCGGCGCCAACTGGCGGATCGTCCTCGCGCCGCACGCGCCGTACTCTGTCTCCCCGGAGTTGTTCGAGGCGCTGCGGGACGCGCGCGGGCCGCGCCGGCAGGACGTCACGACCGTGCACGTGGCGGAGTCGCCGGAGGAAGTCGAACTCGTGGCGACGGGCGGAGGCCGGTGGAAACACGTGTTGCAGCTGATCGGCGCGTGGAATCCGGCGTGGCGGGCCCCACGCTGCCGCCCGGTGGAATACCTCGACCGGCTGCTGTTCTGGGACGCCCGAACCCTCGCGGTGCACGGCGTGCAGGCCACGCGCGAGGAACTGGACCTGCTTCGCAGCCGGGGGGCGACGCTCGTGACGTGCCCGCGGAGTAACGCCTTCGTGGGCGTCGGCGATCCGCCGATCTCGAGCTTCTATGCGTCTGGCGTCAGCGTTGCGGTCGGCACCGACAGCCTCGCGAGCGTGGACGACTTGAATCTGTTCCAGGAACTCGCCGCGATGCACCGGCTGGCGCCGGAGATCCCGCCGTCGCGGCTCCTCGAGAGCGCGACCGCGGTGGGTGCCCGCGCCCTCGGACTGGGTGGGGAGTTCGGCATCCTGACGCCGGGTGCGCGTGCCGCGATCATCGCCGTGTCGGTTCCTGCCGGTACGCCGGATGTGGAACAATACCTGGTGTCGGGTATCACGCCGGAACGCGTGCGCTGGGTGGAGTCGGGATCGCTGTGCTGAAACGGGTGTTGACCTACGCGTCGTTCGTGCGCCTCAGCCATTCGGTGTTTGCCCTGCCGTTTGCGCTGACGGGCGCCCTGCTGGCCGCGCGCCACGTACCGCTGACGTGGGCGCGCGTCGCGTGGATCGTGGCGGCCATGGTCGCGGCCCGCAGCGCAGCGATGGGTTTCAACCGGATCGTCGACGCGCATTTCGACGGGTTGAATCCGCGGACGGCCGGCCGTGAGCTGCCGGCCGGGCGGATGTCCCGGCGTGAGGCGGTGGCGTTCGTCACGGTCGCGTCGGCCGTCTTCGTGGCCTCCGCGTGGGCGCTGGGCCCGCTGTGCTTCGCGCTGTCGCCGGCCGCGCTCGCCATCGTGTTCTGGTACTCGCTCGCCAAGCGCTTTACCTGGTCCACGCAGGCATTCCTCGGTCTCGCCATGGCCGTCGCGCCGATGGGCGGGTGGCTCGCCGCGGGGGGCGGGAAGGGCGTCGAACCGTGGTTGCTGGCGCTGGCCATCGGCACGTGGGTGGGCGGCTTCGACGTGCTGTACGCGTGCCAGGACGTCGAGTTCGACCGGCGCCACGGCCTGCGCTCGATTCCCCAGCGGTTCGGCGTGCCGGCGTCGCTGCACATCTCCCGTGCGCTGCATGTCGTGACGGTGGCCTGCCTGACGACGCTCGCCTGGGTCGTGCCGCTCGGGACGATCTATCTCGCCGGCGTCGGCGGCGTGGCGGCGCTGCTCGTCTACGAGCAGTCGCTGGTCTCGGCGACGGACCTCTCGCGCGTGAAGTTCGCGTTCGACCTGAACGGATACGTGGGCATCCTGTACTTTCTCACCACGGCTGCATCCATCTATGTCCACTGACCAGACCCCGCGTCCACCCCGGTACGTGGTGGCGATTACGGGCGCCAGCGGGGCGCTCTATGCGGTTCGCACCGTCGCGGCCCTGCTCGAACGCGGCTGTGCGCTCGATCTCGTCGTCAGCGACTATGGCCGCCGGCTCCTGCGGGACGAACTCGGCGAGTCCGCGGCCGTCGACAACCTGCTGCCGTACCTCGTCGGGAAGTACGGCGACGGCGTGCGGCGAGGCGCGTTCGACCTGCACAGCAACCGGGATCTCGGCGCGACCATCGCGAGCGGCAGCCAGCCCGCGCGCGGCATGGTGATCGTGCCGTGCTCGATGAAGTCGCTGGCCGGCGTCGCCAACGGCCTGTCGCGCAACCTCGTCGAGCGCGCGGCCGACGTCATGCTGAAGGAGCGCAAGCCCCTCGTGATCGTCCCCCGTGAGACGCCGATGAGCCTGCCGCAGCTCCGCAACATGGTGGCCTGCGCGGAGGCTGGCGCCATCGTGCTGCCGGCCATGCCGGCGTTCTACCAGATGCCGAAGAGCCTGGACGATCTCAGCGACTTTTTGGCCGGCAAGATCCTCTCGGTGCTGGGGCTGGATCACGGGTTGTATCCAGCATGGACCGGCCAGGTCGAGCGATGACGCTGGCGCCCGAAAGCCTCGGACGGGACAAACAACCGAAACGCATCGCGGGGATGTTCGATGCGATCGCGCCCCGCTACGATGTCCTGAACCACCTGCTCAGCGCGGGCCTCGACGTGCGGTGGCGCACGCGGGCGATCCGGGCGCTCGCCCTCGATGGAAGCGAGACCATCCTCGATCTGTGCGCGGGCACGGCCGATCTGGCAATCGCCGCCGCGACCGCCCGGCCGCCGGCGGCACGGGTCGTCGGCGTGGACTTCGCGGGCCAGATGCTGCGTCTCGGGGCCGAAAAGCTGGCGCCACGCGGCCTCAGCGATCAGATCTGCCTCGTGCAGGGGGATGCCATGGGCATTCCCCTGGCCGGGGCGTCGGTCGATGCCGCCATGGTGGCCTTCGGCATTCGCAACGTGGAGCAGCCCCAGCAGACCTACGCCGAGGTGTTCCGTGTGCTGCGGCCGGGCGGTCGCTTCGCCATCCTCGAGTTCGGCTTGCCTCCCATGCCCGGTGTGCGCCAGGCCTACCTCTGGTACTTCCGTCACGTGCTGCCGCGCATTGGCGGAATGGTTTCGGGCCACGCGTCGGCGTATGCGTACCTTCCGGAGTCGGTCGAGACCTTTCCGGCGCCTGCCCTCGTTCTGTCACAACTCCAGGCCGCGGGTTTTTGTACAGTCAAAGCCGTCCCTTTGACGTTCGGCGTCGTCTATCTGTACAGCGCCGCGAAGCCGCTTCGGCCCTGACGAAAGCCCAACCTGCCGGGCGTGCCGCCGGGAACGTCAGACCCGGATGGTATAATCGCTTAAGTTCCTGATGTACTTTGATTTCGACGATCGGCACCCTGACTACGAGGGAATCCCTGGGCGCACCTGGCGGGACGGCCTGTTCGTGCCGTGGTGGCTTGTGGTCTCGATCGCCTACCACGTGATGCTCATCCTCTCGGTCGTGTTCGTGCCCTCGCTGTTCCCGGTGGCCAAGCCGACGACGAGCGAACTCGAGGCGCAGATGGCGGCGATGCGCGATCGCGAAGGCGAGGCGCGGCGGTTCGTCTTCGTGCAGCCGCGGGCGGAATTCGAGGCGAAGCAGCCACCGAAGGCACCCGAGTTGTCGGACCGGGACCGCACGGCCATGACGCCGTTCCAGCCGCCGCCGAACCCGGCCAACGATCTGCCGTTTTCGCGAGGGAACACGCCGGAGCGCATCGATCAGCCGGGGAGCACGGCCCCGCCTCCTGACCAGCGCCAGGCCGACAGCGGCAGCGGTTCGAAAGACCCGGGATCGCCGGCGCCGGGACCGCCCGGGCCTCAGCAGCAGGCCGCGGACGATGCGGTGCTGCGGGGATTGACCGGCCCGGCGCCGATGCCCAGGTCGGGGGCCGGCGGCACGGGTACCGGGGGCGGACTGTCCGAGGCGCTGCGCGACGTGACGAAGTACGTGCCGCAGCAGATCTTCGATAACCCGCAGGGCGGCGGCCAGTTCGGATCCGCCATCCAGTTCGACACCAAGGGCGTGGAGTTCGGGCCGTGGGTCCGCCGCTTCATCGCGCAGATCAAGCGCAACTGGTTCGTCCCGTACGCGGCCATGTCGCTGCGGGGCCACGTCGTCGTGACCTTCAACGTGCACAAGGACGGATCCATCACCGATGTGTCCGTGATCGGGCCGTGCCCGATCGACGCGTTCAACAACTCGTCGTTCAACGCGATTGCGGCCTCGAACCCGACGCAGCCCCTGCCGCCGGAGTACCCCTCGGACCACGCGGTGTTCACGGTGACGTTCTTCTACAACGAGACGCCGCCTTCACGCTGATGGCCATGCCGACCCGCACGCAGCAGTTCGGGTGGCTGATCCTGCTCGCCGTGCTGGCGGCGTGGGCGCTCGCCAGGTTCGCCGGGGTCGTGTGAGCGTTCATCCGGGGCCCGAGCCCCGCATCGTTGCCGTCCTGGGGCCCACGGCCAGCGGAAAGAGCGCGCTTGGCCTGGCCCTCGCCAGGCGGTTCGACGGCGAGATCGTCGCGTGCGATTCCACGGCCGTCTATCGCGGATTCGACATCGGCACGGACAAGGTTGCGCCAGCCGACCAGCAGGGCATTCCGCACCACATGGTGGACATCGTCGACCCGTCGTGTTCGTACACGGCGGCGGACTACGCGCGCGACGCCATGCGAGTCATCGAGGACATCCGCGACCGCGGCAAGCTCCCGATCCTCGTGGGCGGCACGGGATTCTATTTCCGCGCGCTCGTCCGCGGACTGTTTCCCGGTCCGGGTCCGGACCCCGGCGTGCGCGCCCGGCTCGACGCGCTGGCCGCACGTCACGGAGCGGCCAGGCTCCACCGCCTCCTCGCGCATGTCGACCCACCGTCGGCCGTCCGCATTCAGGTGCGCGACCTGATGCGCGTCGTCCGCGCGCTCGAGGTGTACTTCGTCAGCGGGCGCACGCTGACCGATCATTTTGCGGACACGCGCGCGCCGCTCGCGGGCTGGACTGTCGTCGCCATCGCTGTCCGTCCGCCGTGGCAGGAGATCATCGAGCGGATCGCGCGCCGCGTGGACGTGCAGTTCGAGCGGGGCATCGTGGACGAGGTGCGGAGCCTGCTGGCGCACGGCGTGCCGCCCGGCGCACGTCCGTTCACCGGATACGTCTACGGGCGCGTGCTCGAAGTAGTGACCGGCGCGCGCGACGAGGCGTCGGCGCGCGAACTGATCGTCCGCGAGAACCGCCACTACGCGCGGCGCCAGTTGATCTGGTTTCGCAAAGAGCCTAATCTAGTGTGGATTCACCGGGCCGGAGATCGAGACGACAGTATCGAAGACGCCGGGCGCCTCATGACGGCGCGGCTCGGCGAGGTCTCGTCCGTCAGCCCCCCAGCGGAGAACCTCACGCATGGCCCAGACGCCTGAGTCGAAGGCGGTCGCTGTCCCCAACATCCAGGATGTGTTCCTGAACCTCGCCCGGCACGAACGCCTGACGGTCCGCCTCCGCCTGATGGACGGGACGGACTTCGAGGCGCGCATCAAGAACTTCGATCGGTTCGCCGTGATCGTGGATCGGGACGGCACCGATCACCTGCTGTTCAAGCATGCGGTCGCATCCATCCAGGCGCCGAAGGCGTTCGCGAACTACTACGCCGCGTCCCGGGACTGAGCCCCCGCTCGGACGCATCCCGTCGTACCGAAAGATGTCACATCCATTGTTCCGTCGGGTCTTCGTCGTGGTGCTCGACAGCGTTGGGGTCGGCGAACTGCCTGACGCGTCCCTCTACGGCGACGAGGGCAGCGACACGCTGGGACACATCGCCGCGCAGATCCCGCTCCGCATCCCGCACCTGAATGCCCTGGGGGTCTCCAGCATCCGGCCGCTGAGCCGCCTGACCCCTCCGGCCGCGCCGCTCGCCGCCTTTGGACGTCTGAACGAGGCCTCGCCCGGCAAGGACTCGGTCACGGGCCACTGGGAACTCATGGGCATTGTCCTGGACCATCCGTTCCCGACGTTCCCACGCGGGTTCCCGGCGGACACGATCCAGGAATTCGAGCGCCGGATCGGCCGGCGCACGCTGGGCAACACCGTGGCGTCCGGCACGCAGATCATCGACGACCTGGGCGAGGAGCACATGCGCACCGGCGCGCCGATCGTCTACACGTCGGCCGACAGCGTCTTCCAGATTGCGGCGCACGAGGACATCATTCCGGTGCCCGAGCTGTACCGCATCTGCGAGATCGCCTACGACATCTGCGTGAAGGGCATGGGGCTCGGTCGCGTCATCGCGCGGCCCTTCATCGGCACGCCCGGCCACTTCAGCCGGACGGCGAACCGGCATGACTATGCCATGCCGCCGACGCGCGAGACGCTGCTCGACATGCTCACGGCGCGCGGTATTCCGGTCCTGGCGATCGGCAAGATCAAGGACCTGTTCGCCGGTCACGGTATCGGAGACTCCATTCGAGCCGCGTCGGACTCGGACGTGATGGATGCCGTCGACCGGGCCGTCCGCGAATCGCCCCCGGGACTGGTCTTCGCCAACCTCGTCGACTTCGACGCGAAGTACGGGCACCGGAACGACGTGGCCGGCTACGCGGCCAATCTCGAGCGGTTCGACGAGCGGCTGGGCCGGCTGCTCCCGTCCCTGCGTAAAGACGATCTCCTCGTGCTCACGGCGGATCATGGCAACGACCCGACCACGCCCAGCACCGATCACTCGCGCGAGTTCGTGCCCCTCCTGGCATACGGCGCCCATGTCCGGGCCGGCGTCGACCTGGGCGTGCGGTCTTCGTTCGCCGATCTCGGCCAGACGCTGGCCGAGATCTTCGGTGTGGCGCCGCTCCCCAACGGCCGCAGCTTCCTGGGCGAGATTGCGGCGGACGCCTAGGAGAGACGTGGGCAGGGCGGCAGGCCCGGCGGTGGAGCGACATGGCCATGACCACCATTCGCGAGGACCTGGAGCGCCGAGAGCAGGCGACGCTCGCCCCCCGGGCCGCCAAGAGCGTCAATACGCGGGGCCGCCTCCGGCCTGAGCCCGAGGATGACATCCGGCCGGCCTTCCAGCGCGACCGCGATCGCATCATCCACTGCAAGGCGTTTCGCCGGCTGAAGCACAAGACCCAGGTCTTCTTCGCGCCCACGAGCGATCACTACCGGACACGCCTGACGCACACCCTGGAGGTCGCCCAGATCGCCCGAACCATCTCGAAGGCGCTGGCGCTGCACGAGGAGCTCACCGAGGCGGTGTGCCTGGGACACGACCTCGGCCACACGCCGTTCGGGCACCAGGGGGAGCGGGTGCTGAGCCAACTGGTGCCGGGCGGCTTCGAGCATGACGAACAGAGCCTCCGGATCGTCGATGTGCTCGAGCGCGACGGCGAGGGACTGAATCTCACGTGGGAGGTCCGGGACGGCATCGCCAAGCACTCGAAGGGGAAGCGCGGCGCACCCGTCGGGCCGGATGTTCCGATCAAGGCGGCGACGCTCGAAGGGCAGATCGCGCGCGTCGCGGACCTCATCGCCTATGTCAATCACGACATCGACGACGCGGTGCGGGCAGGAATCGTGACGCCGGAAGACCTGCCGGCGAAGCCCCTGGAGGTACTGGGCAGAACGCATTCGGCCCGGATCGGCTGCCTCGTGAAAGACGTCGTCGTGGAGACGCAGGCCTGCGGCCTTGCGGACATCAGCATGAGCGAGCCCGTGCTTGGAGCGATGCTCGACCTGCGCGCCTTCCTGTTCGCGTCGGTCTATGAAAACGAGCTGTCAACCGGGGAATTCAAGAAGGCCGCCGGGATCCTCGCTGGCTTGTGGGAGAAGGTCCGCGAGACACCCGAACCGTTCCTGGACGCCCGGACCCTGAGGACCGAAGGGCTCGACGCGGCTGCCCGGGACTTCCTCGCGGGGATGACCGATCGCTATGCGGTCGCCCTCTTCGAGCACCTGTTCATTCCGAAGCCGTGGGTCGATCTGGCGGGCCGCTGGAACTAGATCCAGAGTGGCCGGGCGCCTACGGGTGGGTGACCGACAGGGTATAGATCGTGGCGTCGGGTACGCCCTTCGAGTCGTAGACGCGGGCGCACAGCGTTCCTGCCGCCGATACGGTCGCCGTCAGGGGGAGTGCGAGGTACGCGTTGTCGTTGGCCACGGCGATATTGCACGCGGTGCCGCTCCAGTTGCCCAGGCTCACGCCCACGATCCGCGTGTTGTCATCCCCCACGGACGTGAGGATGGCGATAACCTCGCCCTGCTGGTACACCGTGAACACGTGGGTGCTCCCGCCGCCGGGGTTGAGGATGCCCGCGAACGTCTCGGTGGTCGTCGTGCTCCCGATGGTTGTCGGATCCGTGACGCCGCCGCAGCCGGCAAACGCCAGCGCCAGCACAGCAGCAAACACCCCAGGAATCAGCAATCGTCGCACCGAGCTCTCCTCTCCCGTCCTTCGGGACATGTGGCGGGCGCCTGAACTTCCCATTGTAACCTACCGGCACCCCGCGCGGCTGCTCCATGATTTAGGACGTCCGGAGGCGCCGGCCGGCTTGCGTCAGCGCCCTCGCGGTGCGCCACCGAACCCGTGGTATACTCATAAGTCTGTGTCTGCACCGGAAGTCGCGCCAGATGAGTGAGTTGCTGCTCGACGTCAGTCAGATGCGTGAGGCGCACGCCCGCATCGAACGGACCTATCCGCCCGATGCGCTCCCGTCCGACGGGGACGTGTACCGTATCGCTGCGCCGTTCGTGTTGCGGTGCACGGTCCACAAGGACCGGCAGCAGTTCAGGCTGGTCGGGCGGGTCGAGGCCACGCTCGAGCTGGCGTGCAGCCGGTGCCTGGAGAGGTTTTCGCTGGCGGTCGACGAGGCCTTTGATGTCCTCTTCCTGCCGCACGCGGAGCAGGCGGCGGCCTTGGAGCGACAGGCCGGCTCCGAGCGGCAGGTGGAAGACGACGACCTGTCGACGGCGTACTACCAGGACCAGGTCCTGGACCTCGGCCAGCTGATGCAGGAGCAGTTCTACCTGGTCGTGCCCATGAAGCCGTTGTGCGGCGAGGATTGCCGGGGGCTCTGCTCGGTGTGCGGGACCAACCTGAACACCGGGCGGTGCGAGTGCCACCCCACGTGGGTGGACCCGCGGCTGGCCGTGCTCGAGCAGTTGAAGAAGGATACGTAGTCATGCCGAATCCAAAGCGACGACACTCCAAGGCCCGCACCGCCAAGCGGCGGACACATGACGCGCTGAAGCCGATCTCGCTTGGGGAATGCCCCCAGTGCCACGAGATGAAGCCCTCGCACCAGATCTGTCCGCACTGCGGGTACTACCGCGGGCGCCAGGTGCGTGAGGTCGAAGAAGCGTAGACGTTCATGCGCGTTGCCGTCGACGCCATGGGAGGCGACCACGCTCCGCGCGCGGTCGTGGAAGGTGCGGTAGCGGCGGCCCGGGAGTCGGACATCGGCGTGACCCTGGTGGGTGACGCCGATCGGATCCGCGCCGAACTCGATCGACAGCCGGACGTGTCCCGCCTCGACATCATCGTGGTCGGGGCCGCGGACGTCGTCGGGATGGGCGAGTCTCCCGCACAAGCCATCCGCCGAAAACCCAACGCGTCCATCAAGGTTGCCGCCGACCTCGTTGCCCGGGGCGATGCGGCCGCGCTGTTCAGCGCCGGGAATACCGGTGCGACGGTGCTGGCCGCCTACACCGCCTTCGGCCTGTTGCGCGGCGCAGAGCGACCGGCACTGGCGGCCACGGTGCCGACCGCGACGGGGGTTGCCCTGCTGCTCGATGTCGGCGCCAACGCGAACTGCCGGCCCCAGCATCTGGTGACGTTCGGTGTGATGGGCTCGGCGTACGCGCGTCTGGCGTTTGGCGCGACCGAACCAGCTGTTGGCCTGCTGTCGATCGGCGAGGAAGCGACGAAAGGTAATGAGCTGACCCGCGAGGCGCACCGGCTGCTGCGCGCGACGTCCCTCCGATTCATCGGCAACGTCGAGGCCCGGGATGTCTATTCCGGAGCGGCCGACGTCGTGGTGTGCGACGGGTTCACGGGCAACGTGGCGCTCAAGGTCAGCGAAGGCATCGTGGAGATGGTCGAAGCCCTCCTCCGCCAGGCGTTTTCCGCGGCGGACGCGAGCCAGGACGGGTACCAACAGGTGCGCGAGGCATTCGAGCATCTCCGCCGGCGGGTGGACTACTCGGAATACGGCGGCGCTCCGCTGCTCGGCGTGGCCGGTGCTTGCATCGTCGGGCACGGCCGCTCGTCCACACAGGCGGTCAGGAACGGGATTGTCCTGGCCCATCGGTTCGCGGAGGGCGGGTTGACTGGGCGTCTCGAGCAGGAGCTCGCGGCGCTCGAAGGAACAGTATCGTGATTGCATTCATCTTCCCGGGACAGGGGTCGCAGAAAGTCGGGATGGGCAAGGCGCTGGCCGATGCGTTTCCGGTCGTGCGCGACACGATGGCCGAAGCCGACGCGGCGCTCGGCGAGGATCTGAGCGGCCTGTGCTTCCACGGCCCGGAGGATCGGCTCGTGCTGACCGAGAACACGCAGCCCGCGATTCTCGCGGTGAGTGTCGCGTGCTACCGGCTGCTCGCCTCGCAGGGCTATGCGGCGGCGTTCATGGCGGGGCACAGCCTGGGCGAGTATTCGGCCCACGTCGCGGCCGGGACCATCTCGTTCGCGGACGCCTTGCGGACCGTTCGCCGGCGGGGCCGCTACATGCAGGAGGCCGTGCCGGTGGGGCACGGTGCGATGGCCGCCATCCTCGGGCTCGACGCCGCCAGCGTCGCCCAGGCGTGCGAGGAAGGTGCGCAGGGCGAGGTCGTCAGCCCGGCCAACATGAACGCGCCCGGGCAGGTCGTGATCGCGGGCACGAAGGCGGCGGTGGCGCGCGCCTCCGAGCGGGCGAAGGCACTCGGCGCCAAGCGGGCGATCCCGCTGCCGGTCAGCGCTCCCTTCCATTGCGCCCTGATGAAGCCGGCCGAAGACCGGTTGGCGCCCGAACTGCGCGCCCTGGCGGCGTCCGCCCCACGCGTTCCGGTGGTGGCCAACGTCGACGCCGAGCCGAAGACCGACGCCGCGTCCGCGATCGAGGCGCTCGTCCGGCAGGTGTCGTCACCGGTGCGCTGGGAAGACGTGATGAGGCGGCTTGCATCGGAAGGCGTCCACAAGTATGTTGAAGTGGGTCCGGGGGTGGTTCTGACCGGTCTTGGCCGGAAAATCATTCGGGACGCGTCGTTTGCGAGTCTCGAGGCGCCTGGCGACCTCGACGCCGTCGCGGCCTTGCTGGTGTAGTACGCGATGTTCAACCTGGCTGGAAAGATCGCCGTTGTGACCGGGGCTGGCCGCGGGATCGGCCGTGCGATCAGTATCGCCCTCGCGCAGTGCGGCGCCACCGTGGTGCCCGCCGACGTCGTCACGCCGGCCGGTGCCGCCGAGGTGCCGTCCGCTGCGCCCGGTCGCGTGCTCGACACCGTCCAGATGAACGTCACCGACGCCGCGGGCGTCGAGGCGGCCATGGCCGGGATCCTCGAGGCGCACGGCCGGATCGACATCCTCGTGAACAACGCCGGCATTACGCGCGACCAGCTCCTGATGCGCATGAAGCGCGAGGACTGGGACCGCGTGATCGAGGTGAACCTGACGGGCGCGTTCATCTGCACGCAGGCGGTGCTGCGGCCGATGATGAAGCAGCGCACGGGCCGGATCATCGGCATCAGCTCCGTGGTCGGCCAGATGGGCAACGCGGGGCAGTCGAATTACGCGGCCTCGAAGGCCGCGTTGATCGGGTTCAGCAAGTCGCTGGCGCGTGAAGTGGCGTCGCGCAACATCACGGTCAACGTCGTGGCGCCAGGGTTGATCGACACCGACATGACGCGCGCGCTGCCGCCCGAGGTGCAGACCGAGTGGCAGTCGAAAGTGCCGCTCGGCCGGTTTGGCACACCCGAGGACGTCGCGACCGCGGTGTGCTTCCTGGCCTCGAACGAGGCTTCGTACATCACGGGACAGATTCTCGCCGTGAACGGCGGGATGTACACGTAGGAGGATGAATGGCTGGGGTTGCTGAAAAGGTCAAAGGCATCATCGTGGAGCAGATCGGGGTCGACGAAGAAGAGGTCACGATCGACGCCTCGTTCGTGGACGACCTGGGCGCGGACTCGCTCGACACCGTCGAGCTGGTCATGGCGTTCGAAGAGGAATTCGGGATCGAGATTCCGGACGAGGACGCCGAGAAGATTACCCGCGTGAAGGAAGCCGTCGACTACATCGAGGCACATTCCAAGAAGAAGTAAGGCATCCCCACGGAGGCCGCGTGAACAGGCGCGTTGTCGTAACGGGCATTGGGTTGGTGTCGTCGCTCGGCATCGGGACCGAGGCGACCTGGGACGGTTTGTGCGCGGGGCGTAGCGGCGTCGGCCGGATCACGAAGTTCGATCCGACGGCGTTCGCGGCTCAGATCGCCGCCGAGGTCAAGGACTTCGACCCGTTGCAGTTCGTCGACAAGAAAGACGTCAAGAAGATGGACGTCTTCATCCATTACGCCATCGCGGCCTCGCAGTTCGCCGTGGACGACGCACAGCTGACGATCGGGCCGGACAATGCGGCCCGCGTCGGCGTCTTCATCGCGTCTGGGATCGGGGGGTTCGGCACCATCGAGCGCGAGCACACGGCGCTGATGCAGGGCGGGCCCCGCAAGATCTCGCCCTTCTTCATTCCCGCGGCCATCATCAACCTCGCATCCGGGCAGGTCTCCATCCGCCTCGGCGCGAAGGGCCCGAACATGGCCACCTGCACGGCCTGCTCCGCGTCGGCGCACGCGGTCGGGGAGGCATTCGAAATGATCCGCCGCGGAGCGGCGGACACCATGATCGTCGGCGGCTCGGAGGCCGCCATCACGCCGATGGGTGTCGGCGGCTTTGCCGCCATGCGCGCCCTGTCGACGCGCAACGACGAACCCGAGCGCGCCAGCCGACCGTTCGACAAGGACCGTGACGGCTTCGTCATCGGCGAGGGCGCCGGCATCCTCGTGATCGAGGAACTGGAGTCGGCCAGACGACGGGGGGCGCGCATCTACGCCGAGGTGGTCGGGTACGGCGCCACCGCCGACGCGTTCCACATCACCGCGCCGTCTGAAGACGGCGACGGGGCGGTGCGCGTCATGCAGACCGCCCTGGACGTCGCCGGCGCCCGGGTCGATGAGGTGCAGTACATCAACGCCCACGGCACCTCGACGCCCTTCAACGACAAGCTCGAGACGCTCGCGGTCCGCCGGCTGTTCGGCGATGCGGCGTCCGGGCTCGGCATTTCCTCGACCAAGTCGATGACCGGGCATCTGCTCGGCGCGTCGGGCGGGTTGGAGGCCGGCATCACGGCACTGGCCATCCACCACCAGACGATGCCTCCCACGATCAACCAGGACACGCCGGACCCTGAGTGCGACCTGGACTACGTCCCCTGGAAGGCCCGCAAGGCGCCCATCACCTACGCGCTCTCGAACTCCTTCGGATTCGGCGGCACCAACGCCGCGCTGTTGATGCGCCGTTTCGACGGCTGACGCCGGGGGCGTCACCTCATGAAGATCGCTGTCTGTATCAAACAGGTCCCGACTCGGGACTGGCAGCCCCGTGTGAACGACGACAAGACATGGGTGCGCGATCAGGACGCCAGTTTCGAACTCAACGAGCCCGACGCGTACGCCCTGGAAGAAGGCCTGCGCCTGAAGGAGAAGCACGGCGGCGAGGTCGTGGTCTGCTCGGCCGGACCCGCCCGCGTCGGGCAGGCGCTGCGCGAAGCGCTGGCCCGGGGCGCGGACCGCGCGATTCACGTCGATGCCGATGCCCTGGCGACCGCCGACGCGTTCGCCGTGGCGGAGTCGTTGGCCGCCGCCATGCGCGACGAGCAGTTCGATCTGGTGCTCACCGGCCTGCAGTCCGACGACCAGGGCTTTGCGCAGACGGGCCCAATCCTGGCCGAACTGCTCGGCATGGCGTCAGCGACCATCATCATGGAGGTCGACGTCCAGGCCGACCTCATCCGGGTGAAGCGCGAACTCGAGGGTGGGTGGTTCCAGTGGGTGTCGCTGTCGCGCCCGGCGCTGCTGACCATCCAGAGCGGCATCAATCAGCTGCGGTACGCGACGCTCAAGGGCATCATGGCGGCCAAGAAGAAGGAGATTCGCAAGGCAGCCATGCCTGCGGGTCTCGCGCCCCGCCAGCGGATCGTCAGCCTGTACGTGCCGGAGAAGCAGAAACAGACGGAGATGATCGGCGGCAGCGCCGCGGAAGCGTCGAAAACCCTCGTTCGCAAGCTTCGCGACGAAGCGCGGGTGTTGTCATGATTCTCGTCGTTGCCGAACAGCTGAATGGAGCCCTGAACCGCGTCAGCTGGGAAGTTATCGCGGCCGCGCAGCAGGCCGGCGGTCCCGTGAGGGTCGCGGTGCTGGGTGCAGAGGTCGGCGCGCTGGCGGCCGAACTCGCCGCGGCGGACGTCGAAGCGGTGCTGCAGGTGCAGGCCCCGGCCCTCGGCGCCTACACGCTCGACGGCTATGTGACGGCCCTGACCGCGCTCGTCGCGGCGGAGAAGCCCGAGCATGTCTGGCTGCCGCATACCTACCAGACCCGCGACTTCGCGCCCGCCCTCGCCGTGCGGGCCGGCCGGGCGCTGGTGACCGACTGCGTCGGAACGAAGACGGTGGACGGCAGGCGGCTGTTCGTGCGCCCGGTATTCCAGGGGCGGCTGCTCGCCGACGTCGAGACAGCCGTTCCCGCCGTCACGACATTCCAGATCGGCGCGGTCCGCGCGGACTCCGTCATCCGCGGTGCCGCCGCGGCGCCGGTGCGTATCCTGGCCGCAGCGGTCGACGGGGCAGCGATCCGGCAGAAGCCCGATGCGCCATTCCGTGAGGCCAAGCAGGCGGTGGATCTTTCCCAGGCGGAGCGGATCGTCGCCGTCGGCCGGGGAATCAAGGCGCAGGAGAAGGTCGCGCTGGCGCAGGAACTGGCTGCGGCGCTCGGGGCCGAGGTCGGGGCGTCGCGCCCGATCTGCGACGCCGGCTGGCTGCCCATGGACCGCCAGATTGGCAGTTCGGGCCAGACGGTCGCGCCGAAGGTCTACGTCGCGCTCGGCATTTCCGGCGCGATCCAGCATCTGGTCGGGATG
>JAPKZP010000719.1 GCA_026393735.1 Acidobacteriota bacterium | reverse complement strand
GAGCGGGGTTCGACATGGGGCCGAGCAGGTTGAAGATGGTGCGCGTGGGCGCGAGCTCGACCCGCGGGCCCGCCACGTTGCGCATGGCGCTGTGATGGCGTGGCGCCATCAGGAAGCACACCTTGGCTTCGAGCAGCGCCTTCTCCAGCGTCTCGATCGGCAGGTCGAGATTGATGCCGAGCGCGCCCAGCACGTCGGCCGCGCCCGACTTGGAGGTGAAGGCGCGGTTGCCGTGCTTGGCGACGGGCACGCCCGCGCCTGCAACGACGAAGGCCGAGCAGGACGACACGTTGTAGGTGCCGTGGTGGTCGCCGCCGGTGCCCACGATGTCTATCGCGCCGTCGGGCGCCTTCACGTTGAACTGGGGCGGCGGCGTCGCCTTCCGCACGTCGAGTTCCGTGATCGCCGGATAGGTCGGTTCCTGAATGGGCAGTACCGTGCGGTCCATCGCCGCGGGCCCGGCCGCCGGCTGCGCCGGCGCCTGCGGTTGCGGCGCCGAGCAGGCCGCCGTCACCAGTAACGCGCTGGCTGCCGCGGCAGCCAGCCATGTCGTGGTTCTCATCGATATTCTCCTCATGTCTCGAGTCTCAGCTCAGTGCACACCGCCCCTTCGGGCGTGGTCGTCTAGTCGTCGATGCTCCCGTCCAGAAGCGAGCGGAGCGCCTTCTGGGGCAGCAGCCCTCGCTTCGTCATCACCTTGAAGTTCAGGCGGAAGATGTTGTCCGTGTACTTGAGGCCCCCGCCGGTCGGCTGCGTGTACTGCGCGTAATACTGGAATTCGATAAGCAGCCGGGGACTCGCGATGTAGCCAAGGCCCGTGCGCCACCGCAGCGGGTCGAGGTTATCCGTGTCCGAACGCCAGATGGGCTCGACGTCCGTCCACGCGTAGAAGGTCTTCGGCGTCCACGCCTTCTCGAGCGAGGTGAGCGGAACGTCGATGCGGCTCTGGTTCCGGATGCGATGCACCGTCGACCAGTCGCCGGTGTCCCTGGTCTCCGTGAGGCGGAGTTCGTAGCGCGTCCAGTTGTAGTAGCGCCACTTCTTCGCATTGCCGCCCATGAACTTCACGCCGCCGAACGGACGCATCTCCAGGAGATTGCTCTTGTCCGTCTGGTCGGTCCAGACGCCGATCAGGCCGAGCCAGAGCTGGATGTTCTTGTGCGCGCGGTAGAAGGTGCCGGTGCCCAGGTAGATGCTGGAATAGGCCGCATCGGGTTTGGAGACGTAGCCCACGTAGCCGAACCCGGTGAGCTTCTCCGTGAGCGGGTAGTTCGGATAGCCCGTAATCCGGTATTCGTTGGCGATGTCGGCCGGCGGCGGCGGCGTGGCGGAAGGCGGCTCCTGCGCCCTGGCCGTCGCCGTCATCACGGTCAGCAGCGCGCCGACGATCCGCAGGAGCGTACGGTGTGTCATTTCACCAACTCGGGCGTGGGCAGCTTGTAGGTGCCGTTCAGCACCGACGGGCCCGGACGATAGATGCGCAGTATATAGTTCCACCCGTCCGACGTATCCACGCGATTGGACACGTCGCCGCAGGCCTGTTTGGGACCGAAATGGACGGTCGCGGTGCCTGCCGGGTCCAGTTTCACGTTGGACGAGTTCACAATGGCGTTGGCGCTCTTCATGAAGCCGTCGCTGCCGTAAACGGTGATCGACCAGAACGCCTTGTTTTCGGGCACCTGGTAGGTCGCCCTGTAGCAGGCCGTGGCGTTCTGGCCGCCGCTGTAGTTCATGTACGTGGACTCCCACTCCGGGAACAGGCCCCAGCCCGCCGCGACCGCGAGGTGCCGCGTCTTCTCGTTGACTTTGCCGCGCGGCCCCATCATGCCTTCAAAGGTGGTGTACTTCTTTGCGTCCTTCTCATACTGGTCGGTCAGGGCCTTCAGCGACGTGGGCTCCCACGTCATCGCCGGGAACGGGTCGGCGCTCTTGGCTGTGACGACGAACTGGTCCTGGAGCTTGTTGACCAGTGCGAGTTCCGCCGGGTCATTCGGGTTGAACAGCTGCACGCGGATCAGGACCGCGACGTACTTGGTGGCCGCCTGCAGCGGATGGACGCCGGGCTCGTAGAACACGCTCGGGCAGTAGTGGTCGTTGTCGACAACTTCTGCGGAGAGGTAGCGGCCCTTCGGCGCCGCCGGCACCGTGATCGTGGCGCCGCCCGTGGTATCGACGATGCTGGCGGAGTAGAGCGTGTCCAGGTTCATCCGGACGACCGTCTGCTTGTCGAGCGGCGTCGGGCGGCGGAAGTGGAACAGCTTGTTCACGCCGCCGGCCAGTTTGGCGAGATTCGTGAAGTTGCGGTCCGTCTCGGCGCGGATGTAGGTGGCGGGTGTCACAGTGACGAGCGCGGTGGCGGCCGGCGTGGCGCCAGCCTGCTTCGCGGTCGGGTAGGCCGCGCCAACGCCCGTCCCCGACGCCATGATGCTCATGGCCGCGATGGCAAGCACGAGTGTCTGCAGACGCTTCATCTTCATTCTCCCTGCGAGTGCGGTGGTCACCGGATGTTCCATCCGAACACGAACGTGTACTGGCCGCGGTCGCGCACAGGGTCGTACGAGGTGCCTCGCCGGTACCAGGACGCGCCCAGTTCCATGAAATACTGCTGGCGGATATCGGTCCGCAGTGCCGCTCCACAGGCAACCCGGCCGCCCGTGATCGCGAAGTCGGCCGAGTAGCCCGTGACGTCGTGACCGATCGTGAAGGCCGGGGTCATGGTGATG
>JAPKZP010000082.1 GCA_026393735.1 Acidobacteriota bacterium | reverse complement strand
GATCGGCCGTGGCCCGCGTGCCGAAGAACAGCAGGTCGCCCTTTCGGACGTGGCTGAGCGCCTCGTCGATCGTCACCGCCGTCCCTTCGTTCCCTTGCTGGTCGGCGTCGCGCGCCAGTTCGAGGCCGTTCATGCGGAGCACGGTCTTGGCATAGCCCGAGCAGTCGAAGCCCTTGCTCGATGTCCCGCCCCAGAGATACGGCACGCCCATGAACTGTTTCGCAGTCTTCTCGATGCCGTCGGGCGTCGGCTGCCGGCTCGCCGCCCACGCCGCGTAGTCGGCGGCATCGCCTGCCGGCAGGAAGCCCTGGCGTCCGTCCGGCAACTCGACCTTCAGCCATGCGCCCTCTTGCGCGAGGCGCTTCACGAGGCTGCCCATGACGACGTCTGTCACCGGCGTGGCGTCAGCCGTCATCGCCTCGCGGACGAACGCGATCGGGTTCGTGACAATCACGCGCGGCGCACTCGTCCACGCTTTCCGGGCGTCCTCCGTGACTTGGGCGAGCTGCAGTTCCTCGATCCACCCCAGGTACTGGTCGGGTTCCGTGTGCACGTAATACCAGCCCGACTGCTTCTTCAGGATGCGGACCGTCCAACCCATCACCGCCTGCGTCCCCATCTCCGACGGATGCGAGGATCGGGTCTTCACGTTGGCCACGCTGACGCGAACGATTCCTGCCGTGGACAGACCGAGCGCCGGATCCGGCAACACGGCGATCTGGTCCGTGAGCGGCGAGTGACCGGCCTTGCCCAGCGCGGCGAGCACGTCCTGCTTGATGTCGGCGCGTTCGACTTCGCCTTTGACGACGAGGCCCTGGGCGCCGCGTTCGACAGTGATGTCGAACACCGCCAGCCGGCGATCGGGTGCGACGCGATCGCGCAGCGGCTTCAGGATGTCGTCGATGCCAGGAACAACCGCCGGTGCCTTGTCCTGCCCGGACGCAACAGGGAAGGCGAGAGCCAGCACAACGAATAGCAGCGCGAAGAACGGACGGTGAAGACGCATGGTAAGAATCCTCGAATCGGGGGGACGCCTGCAGTCTAACAGCCCGGCGCGGCCGGAGGCCAGCCCAGGTGGCGGCGACACGCATGGAGCGCAACGCCCGCGGCCGTCGAGACATTGAGCGAATCCACGCCAGGCTGCATCGGAATCCTGGCGTGCACGCCGGCGCCGCGCCCCGCCGCGCCCGTGAGACCCGAGCCTTCGTGGCCCAGCATGACGGCGATGCCGGATCCGGGGACACACGCCGCCACGGCGTCGTCGATGTCCACGGCGGATGGGGCCGGGCTCATCGCCAGCAGCTGGAATCCTGCGGTCGTGACGGCATCCAGCCCAGCCGGCCAACTGGAGTCGGCTGCGAACGGGACCTTCAGCGATGCCCCCATCGACACCCGGATGGCCTTGCGGTAGAGCGGATCGCAGCACGCGGAGCTGAGCACGACGCCTCCGGCGCCGAAGGCGAGCGCGTTGCGGAAGATGCCGCCGATGTTGTCCGCATTCCCCACGTGCTCGATGACGACGAGCAACCGGGACGGGCGCGCCTCATCGAGCAAGGTCTGGAGCGGAATGGCTGGCGGACGCTCGCCGATGGCCAGGCAGCCACGGTGCACGTTGAACCCGACCAGCGACGACAGCCGGGTGACGTCCATCACGTAGACCGGCATCCCCTCGTGCTGCTCCAGGACGTCGCGCAGGCCGTCGAGCGCCGTCGGCGACACCAGGACTGATCGGGCACGAACGCGAGCGGACGACAGGAGCTGACGAACGACGAGCCGGCCTTCCGCGACGAACACGCCGCGTTCGCGGAGGAGCACGGGATCCGGCACGTCGCGATAGTCCGCGACGCGCGGATCGTCCAGGTCTGTGATGGATGCCAACGGCAAGGGGCGATTCCCCGAACTCCGACCAGGATCTCCAGTCCTACCGCTCCGCCCACCGGAGCTTCTGGCGCAGGACCTGGTAGTAGCTGCGCGTGGACGCCCGAACGAGCCGGACGGGCCTCGGGGCGCGCTGGACCCGCACGATGTCGGCCGTCTCCAGCCGTTCGCCGGCCTGTCCGTCGAACGTGACGAACGCTTCGGCATCCGGCCCCTTGGCGCGCGGTTGCACGACCACCTCGCCGTCGGCGGGAATCACCACCGGCCGATTCGTCAGCGTGTGCGGAGCGATGGGATTCAGCACCAGCGCGTCGACGGCAGGATGCACGATCGGCCCGCCGGCCGACAGGTTGTACGCCGTCGACCCGGTGGGCGTCGCGAGGATGATCCCGTCGGCGTGAAAGCTCGCGACGAACTCGCCGCCGACCGACACGACGAACTCTACGATGCGCGAGAGCGAACCACCGGTCACGCTCACGTCGTTCAGCACACGCCGATCGTGCAGCGTCGCGCCGTTCCGCTCCACGCGCGCGCGCAGCATCATGCGCGATTCGACAAGGGCCGTGCCGGCCAGGGCCGCTTCCAGGGACGGGAACATCTCGGGATACGTGATCTCGGTCAGGAAACCCAGGCCGCCGAAGTTCACGCCCAGAATCGGCACCTCGAGATCCGCTTGAGCCACGCGATCGGCCATGCCGAGCAACGTGCCGTCGCCGCCGAGGAGCAGGATGAGGTCGACGTGACGAGGCAGGTCGTCGCGCGAAACGACGGTGGCACGCGCATCGTGCGTGAGACCGGCGGTGTCGGTGTCGAACACCGCCTCGACGCCTCGCGCGCGCAGCCACTCGACGATGACCGGCAGGTCCGCACTGACGGCGGTGAGATTCGGCTTGGTGACGATTCCGACACGCGTGATCATGAACGGCTCCTCGAGCGCGCCCATTGTAGCAGCCCGGGCCGTCAGGCCGGCCTCAGGTGCAGGAGATATTCCTGGTTCCCGGTGGCGCCGGTGATGGGTGACAGGGTCATCCCGCGGCGCTGCAGGCCGCACGCGGCCGCGCTCGCCGTGATCCGCCGGATCACGGCGTCGTGAACCGCGAGATCCTTCACGAGCCCGCCCCGGCCGACCTCGTCCCGCCCGGCTTCGAACTGCGGCTTTACGAGCGCCACGATATCGGCCTCGGGCATCAGCACGGGCGGCAGGACCGGCAGGATGAGCCGCAGCGAGATGAACGACACATCGATCGTGACGACGCCGACAGGGCCTGGCAGCCAGGACGCGTCGAGTTCCCTCGCGTTCTTGTGTTCGAGGACGACGACGCGCGGGTCCTCGCGCAATCGCCAGTCGAGCTGGCCGTGGCCGACGTCAAGGGCCACGACGCGCCGGGCGCCGCGCTGGAGCAGGACGTCGGTGAAGCCGCCCGTCGACGCGCCGATGTCGAGCGCCTCTCTCCCGGTGACGTCGATCGCGAACGTGTCCAGCGCGTGCGCGAGTTTGACGCCGCCGCGGCCGACCCACGGGAAGTCCGGCTCGGACACGGCAAGCTGCGCGTCGTCGGCGACCGCCGTGCCGGCCTTCGTTACGACTACCCCATTGACGCTCACGCGGCCCGCGAGGATGAGCGCTCGCGCCCGTTCGCGCGACGCGGCCAGGCCGCTCTCTGTGAGTCGCTGGTCGAGCCGCGTACGGCTTCGGGCGGGCATTCGGATCCCTACGACGTGCGCGAGACGACCCAGTGGGCGATTTCCGCCAGGCGGCTCCGGTGGAGCTGCTCCCGCGCGAGTTCCGCCACGGCCGCATCCACGGCGTCCCTGGCAAGCCGCTTCGAGGCCGCGAGGCCGAAGAGCGCCGGGTAGGTCGGCTTGTTGGCGGCGGCGTCCTTGCCGGCCGTCTTGCCGAGGGCAGCGCTCGCTCCCTCCACATCGAGCACGTCGTCGGCGATCTGGAAGGCAAGTCCCAGCGCCGCTGCGTAGTCGTCTACGCGCGCGATCTGCGCGGCTGAGCCGCCTGCCATGATGGCGCCGGAGACGGCCGAGGCCCGTATGAGGGCACCGGTCTTGCGCGCGTGCATGTCGCGCAGGCTCTCTGCGTCGAGGCCGCCCGCGTCGTGCGCGTGGCCGGCCGCCTGCAGATCGATGGCCTGCCCGCCGACCATGCCGGTGGCGCCTGCGGCATCGGCGATGCGCCGGATGGTCGCGAGTTTGCGCGCCGCGATCTCGGGGCGGCCCGCATCATCGGGCTCGCGGGACAGGATGACGAACGCCTCGGCGAGCAGGCCGTCACCCGCGAGAATCGCAATGCCTTCGCCGTGCACCACGTGAAGCGTCGGTTTGCCGCGCCGCAACGTATCGTTGTCCATGGCGGGCAGGTCGTCGTGGATGAGCGAATACGTGTGAATCAGTTCGATGGCGCATCCCGCCGGCATCGCCCTGTCGATCGCGGATGCATCGCCTGGGGCGACGGCCTCGGCGGCGGCGAGGGCCAGGATGGGCCGGAAGCGCTTGCCACCGGCAAAGACGCTGTAGCGCATGGCCTCGCCGAGGGCTTCGAGGCGGCCGGCGGCGGGCGGAAGCATCCGCTGGAGTGCGCAGTCGACCGCGTCACGCCGCGCGCGGAGGTAGTCGCCCAGGGCCGCATCGGTGCCGGGACTCACGCCTTCCGCCCCTTGTCGTCGCGGTCGCCGCCGTTCCGCCGGCCGTCCTCGTCGCTGCCGATCGCGCTGAGCGCCGCCGGTGCGGGCTGCAGATCGCCGCGCTCGCCGAGCACTTCGATGCGCCGCTCGGCCTCCTCGAGCCGTCCGTGGCAGTAGCGCGACAGGCGCACGCCGCGCTCGTAGAGCTCGAGCGACTGTTCGAGGGTGAGATCGCCGTCCTCGAGCTTCTTGACGATGAGCTCGAGCTCCGCGATCGCCGCTTCGAAATCCTTGATGTTGACGTCCATCTGTCCGTCCTCAGTGAGAAGTGCCGGGCTCCGGGGCGTCCGGCGCCTCGCGCCCGGTGACGACGCAGGAAAGCTCTCCCCGGTGCAGCGTGACGCGCACGGCGTCACCCTCGCTCACGGCGCGCGCGTCCGTCAGTATCGTGCCGCGTGCGGCGTCCCAGCACAAGGCGTATCCCCGTCCGAGCACCGCGAGCGGACTGAGCGAATCGATACGGGCCGCGAGCGATCCGAGCTGGGCACTGGCGCGGTGGGCCCGCCGCACGACGGCCGCGCGCAGCCGCGCATCGGCCTGCGCCAGACGTGTCTGGATGCGCCCGATGCTGACCTGGAGATTCAGGGCGTCGAGGCGCAGCCGCAGTGCCTGGAATCGGCGCTGGCGCCGGGCCATGGCGTCGCGGCCCGCCCGCTGCAGGTCGGCGAGCAACTCCGCCACATGGCGCCCGCGCAGAGCCAGGTGCGCCGGAAAGCCCGCAAACGCCGGCCGCCCGATCAGGCGCTGGAGCGCGTGCCGGCGGTCGAGCATCCGGCCGCGGGCGGCGCCCGTCAGCCGATCCTCCAGCCGGTCGATGCGCGCCACGAACTCGTTCTTGGCCGCGACGACGATTTCGGCAGCCGCCGACGGTGTGGGGGCCCGCAGGTCAGCCACGAGATCCGCGAGGGTGACATCGACTTCGTGGCCCACCGCCGAGATGACAGGCACCGGGCACCGTGCGATGGCGCGCGCGACCGCCTCCTCGTTGAACGCCCAGAGATCCTCGATCGACCCGCCGCCGCGGCCGACAATGACGACGTCAACGCCCTCGACCCGCCCGATCTGGCCCAGCGCCCGTGCGATGTCGGCCGCTGCCGTGTCTCCCTGGACGCGCGTCGGGGCAATGACCAGGTGCGCATTCGGATACCGGCGCCCGAGCACCTTGAGCATGTCACGCAACGCCGCCCCGTCGATGGACGTCACGATGCCGATGCGGCGCGGCAGCGCAGGCAGGGGCCGCTTGCGGGCCGGGTCGAGCAGCCCTTCGGCCTGCAGGCGCTTCTTCAACTGGTCGAGCGCCAGCTGGCGCGCACCGAGCCCCTTGGGCTCGATGTCGTCGCACACGATCTGGTACTCGCCCTTGGGCTCGTAGACGTTCAGGCGGCCGCGGGCCACGACCGCCAGGCCGTCCTCGAGCTTGAACTTCAGCGACCGTGCCGCTCCCTTGAACATCACGGCGCGCAGCTGCGCACCGGGATCCTTCAGCGAGAAGTAGATGTGGCCCGTATTCCAGAGCCGGCAGTTGGAGATCTCGCCTTCCACCCAGACGTCGGACCACGTGGTCTCGAGCAGCAGGCGGACGTCGGCCGTAATCTCGGTGACCGTGTAGACGCGCGGGCCGCCCCGCGCGTCGTGTGCCTCGGAGGCGTCGCCGTCGTCGAACGGCAGGTCAAACAGGTTCGCCATTGTCTGCTGCGCCACGGGCCTGACTGACGTCGTCGGCCGACCAGTCGATGCGCTCGATGGTGGCGGCCCGGCCGGTCTGGTCGTCGGCCTCGATGATGACGGCTTGCAGTCGCGGGTTGTCGGATGCCGGCTCCATGCGCGTCGGGAGGCCCGTGAGGAACCGGTTGAGCACCGCCTCGCGCGCCATCCCGATAATCGAGTCGTGCGGGCCGGTCATGCCCGTGTCGGTGATATAGGCCGTGCCACGCGGCAGCACGCGCGCGTCCGCGGTCTGCACGTGGGTGTGCGTGCCGACAACGGCCGTGACGCGGCCGTCGAGATACCAGCCCATCGCGATTTTCTCGGCACTCGCCTCGGCGTGCATGTCGACGATGATGATGCGGCACTCGGCGGCCATGGCGGCGACGGCGGCATCGACGGCCAGGAACGGGTTGTCCACCGGCGGCATGAAGACCCGGCCCATCACGTTGATGACCCCGACCGGACGGCCACCGACCGCCCGCGTGACAAAGGTTCCGCGTCCGGGCGCGCCGGGGGCCATGTTGACCGGTCGCAACAGGCGCGGTTCGGCGCCGATGTAGGTGAGCACCTCGCGCTTGTCCCACACGTGGTTGCCCGTGGTCATGACGTCGATGCCCGCGTCCAGCAGCGCCTCGCCCGATTCGCGCGTGATCCCCGCGCCGGCCGAGGCGTTCTCAACGTTGGCCACGACCAGATCGATGTCGTGGAGCGCGGTGAGCGCGGCGAGTCCCCGGCGCACGAGGTCGCGGCCTGGGCGTCCGAAGACATCGCCAATGAAGAGAATACGCATGATGAACGGGTGGTCCGCTGGCGCCGCCGCCGTCAGCCGGCCACCGGCCTCTTGATCGGCACCATGAAGCCGACGCCGCGGCGTTCCTCGATCTTCGGAATGCGGATCCGGAGTTCCCCGCCGGTGACGGTGGCCGTGGCGCTCGCGGCCTGGAACGCACCGGTGAGCCGCACGGCCCGGGCGAAGCGGCCGAAGTCCCGCTCCACGAGGTGAAAACTCGCTTCGGCGCGTTCACACGGGTTCGGCGGCATCTTGCCGCCGGCGATGATCACAACGCTGCCCTTGATGAGGATGCGGATGTCATCGAGCGCGATCCCCGGCACGTCGACGACGATTTCGACCGCATCGGCCGTCTCGCGGGCGTCGAGCGCCGGGGAGAACACGCCGGGCAGCAGACGGCGATCGAGCGGCCGCGCGCGGTCGAGGTCGTCGAAGAGGAGACGCACCTCGTCGGCGAGGTCGCGGACCTCGGCGAGGGGAAGCATCGCATCGATCTGGCGCATCGGCTTCATGATCGCACAGACCTCTGCATTGCCGCCACCGGGCCTAGCGGGAACGCTCCGCCACGAGCCGGGTTCGGGTGTAGGCGATGAGCCCGCCGGCGTCGATGATCGCCTGCCGGGCCGGCGGGAGCGGGACGATCGGGAACGCCTGACCCGTCGTGACGTTCCTCACGTGAGTGGGCGTCAACTCGAGTTCGTCGTTCAGGCCAGCCTCGATCGTCGGGCAGATGATGGTCCGGAGCCCCAGGTTGCAGGAGTTCTGCAGGAAGATTCGCGCAAATCCCCGGGCGACCACGACGAGATCGTGGCCGTTGAGCGTCGAGGCCGCCTGTTCACGCGACGAGCCGCATCCGAAGTTCTGGCCGGCGACAACCACGCTGCCTGGCGCGAAGGACTTCTGCTGAAGCGCCGCGTTGAAGGCCTTCTCGTCCGCGAAGCAGAACTGCGGCGTTTCCGACGGGAGCACCGTGGCCATGAACCGGCCCGGATAGATGGCATCGGTCGACACATCGTCGCCGGCCGTGAAGACAACGGTAGCCATGACGCTCAGACCTCCTCGCGCGGATCGGTGATGACGCCCGTGATGGCGCTGGCCGCCGCGACGGCGGGCGAGCACAGGTAGACGGCGGATGCCGGGTTGCCCATGCGGCCCTTGAAGTTGCGGTTCGTCGTCGAGAGCGACGTTTCCCCGTCGCCGAGGGCCCCCTGGTGGACACCCAGGCAGCATCCGCATCCCGGGTTCATGACCACCGCACCCGCGTCGATGAGGTCGGCCAGGTAGCCGCGCGTCATCGCGTCCTTGTAGATCTTCCAGGAGGCCGGGAATACCAGCATGCGGACGCCCCTGGCGATCGTGCGGCCCTTCAGACGGGTCGCCGCGACCTCGAGATCGTCGAGCCGGCCGTTGGTGCACGACCCGATGACGATCTGGTGCACCTTCGTGCCGGCGACGGCGCCCACGGGCTTCACGTTGTCCACGGTGTGCGGGCAGGCGATCTGCGGGGCGAGGGTCGACACGTCGACCTCGATCACGCGGTCGTACGGGGCGTCGGGATCCGGCTGCACGAGGTCGAGCGGTTCGGTGACTCCGGCCTCGTCGCGCAGGAAGCGGACGGTTTCCTGGTCCGCCGGGACGATCCCCGACGTCGCCCCGGCCTCCACCGACATGTTGCACAACACCAGGCGGCCCGACGTCGCCATGTTCCTGACGGCGTCGCCGTGGAACTCGATCACCTTGAAGTTCGCGCCTTCCGCCGTCAGCGCGCCGACCAGGTAGAGGATCAGATCCTTGGGGGTGACGCGATCGTTGAACCGGCCGCTGGCGACGACCTTGATCGTGGCCGGGACCTGGATGTTCACGGCGCGTCCCAGCGTCCAGACCGATGCCATCTCGGTCGCGCCGACGCCGAAGGCGAGTGCCCCGAGCGCGCCGTGGCTCGTCGTGTGGCTGTCGGCGCCGACGATCACGTGTCCTGGCCGGTCGTAGCCTTCCTCGGCCATCACCTGGTGGCAAATGCCGCCTTCATCCCCGCGCACGTCGTGGAACTTCTCGATGCCCTGCGCGCCGGCGAACTCGCGGACCTTCTTCTGGTTCGTCGCCGTCTTGGCGGTCTCGGCCGGCACGCGATGGTCGAAGATCACCGCGATCTTCGCGGGGTCCCAGACCTTCGGTTCGAGGCCCGTGCCCTTGAACACCTCGAGGAACTGGTTGATGACGAGCGCGGTGTTCTCGTGCGACATCGCCATATCGACGGAGGGTTCGACGACGTCGCCGACCTTCACGAACGGCAGGCCCGAGGCCCGCGCGAGGATCTTCTGTGCAACGGTCATACCCATGGGTCAGATGACTCCCTTCTGTCGGAGCGCGTCGATGGCGTCGGGCGAGTAGCCCAGCGCGCCCAGGATTTCCCCGGTATGCGCCGAGAGGCGAGGCGGCGGAGTCTCGATGGCGCCGGGGGTCTTCTCGAATTTCGCGGTGAGGTTGAAGAGCTTGAGATCGCCGATGCCCGGCTCGTGCACCGACTGGATGGTGCCACGGTGCCGGACCTGCGGCTGCGCGAGCGCCGTCGCGAGGTCGAGAATGTCCCCGGACGGGACGCCCTTCGCGTTCAGGGCGTCGACCCAATACGTCGTGGGCTTCTCCTTGAGCTTCGTCTCGAGGAGCCGTGTCAGGAGCGCGCGGTTGGCCTTGCGCACGTCACGCTTCCGGAACCGCTCGTCCGTCTTGAGCTCCGGGAGCCCGACCACGTCACACACCGATTCCCACTGGGCCTGCTGGTTGGCGGCGATGTTCATGCAGCCGTCGAGCGTCGCGAAGACGCCGGAGGGCGCGGCGGTGAAGTTATCGTTCCCCATGGGCACGGGGGGCAGCCCGCCGATGAGCAGGTTGGCGGCCACCCACGCCATGAGCGGCATCACCGAGTCGAGCATCGCGATGTCGATGAACTGACCCTCGCCCGTGCGCTCGCGGTGGTACAGCGCCCCCATGATCGCAAACGCGGCATTCAACCCGCCGACGGTGTCGCACAGCGGAAATCCGCAGCGCAGCGGGTGCAGGCGCTCGTCGCCGTTGACGTCCATGGCGCCGCTCAGGCCCTGGATGATCTGGTCGTACGCCGGCTTGTGCGCATCGGGGCCGGTCTGGCCGAACCCGGAGATCGCACAGTAGACGACGCGGGGATTCACCGCGCGGAGCGCCTCGTAACCTAGCCCGAGGCGTGCCATGACCCCGGGCCTGAAATTCTCAACGACGACATCAGCCGTCGGCACGAGCGCGAGGAAGATTGCCTGTGCCTCCGGAAGCTTCAAGTTCAGCGTGAGCGACTTCTTGTTGGCGTTCTGCGCCAGGAAACTCGTCCCCATCAACTCCTGGTTGAGCGCGGGCACGTTGCCGAGCTTGCGGGCGAGGTCTCCGCCGTCGGGGTTCTCAATCTTGATGACGTCCGCCCCGGCCAGCGCCAGGTGCATCGTCGCGAAGGGCCCGGCCAGCACGTTCGTGAGGTCGAGCACGCGGACACCCTCGAGGAGTCTCATACGATCCTCATGCGCGCCATTCCCTAGAGTTCCCGCGCGACCGCTTCGGCCATCTCCGTCGTCGTGGCGGTGCCGCCCATGTCGTAGGTGCGGACCTGGCCCTGCTTGATGACGGCCGCCGTCGCGCGCTCGAGCCGATCGCCCAGATCCCGTTCGCCGAGCCAGTCGAGCATCATCTTCGCGGTCAGGATCGTCGCGATCGGGTTGACCTTGTTCTGCCCGGCGTACTTGGGCGCCGAGCCGTGCGTCGGTTCGAAGACGCCCAGCTTGTCGCCGATGTTGCCCGAGCACGCGAACCCGAGGCCGCCGACCATCTGCGCGCAGAGGTCCGACACGATGTCGCCGTAGAGATTCGGCGCCACGAGCACGTCATAGTTGAGCGGGTTCTTCAGCAGCCACATCGTGACCGCGTCCACGTTGGCTTCGTCCCAGGCCACGTCGGGATAGCGCGACGCGACCTCCTTCGCCGTCTCGAGAAAGAGGCCGTCGGTGGCGCGGACCACGTTCGCCTTGTGGATGATGGTGACCTTCCTGCGCTTGTTCGCGCGGGCGAACTTGAAAGCGGCGTCGATGATGCGCTCCGAGCCGTGTCTCGTGTTGATCTTGCAGGACACCGCGTATTGGTCGCCCGCCAGACCCGCAAACGGCGCGAAGGCCTTTGAGAGCTTGCCGAGGGTCTGCGCCAGCTCGGGCGGCACGGGATTGAACTCCACGCCGGCGTACAGGTCCTCGGTGTTTTCGCGGAACATCACGAGGTCGATCGCGTCGCTGTGATTCAACGGATTGCCGGCGTAGGCCTTGATCGGGCGGAGACAGTTGTAGAGATCGAACTGCTGGCGCATCCGCACGATCGGCGAGCGGTAGACGAGGCCCGTTCCGCGCAACTCACGCACGAGCTCCGCCTCGGCGGCCTTCACGGGCTTTGACGTGATGGCGCCGAACAGCGCCGCGTCGACGTGCTTGAGCAGCTCGATCGTGCGCGCCGGCAGCGCGTCCCCTTCGCGACACCAGAACTCCCAGCCGATGTCTCCGTGGATGTACTCGGCGTCGTTCAGGCGGTCAAGGACGTTTCGCGGGTCGTCCATCACGTCGACACCAACGCCATCACCAGGCAACCACGCAATCTTGTATTTCGGCATGCATCACCATCCTCGAAATTGGGGAGCGGCAACGGTCAGGCAGGACCAAGGCGAGGGTCCGGCAGTGTCCGGACGATCTCCGGGCTGAGGGGCAACGACAGGATACCAAGACTCGTGCATGTTCCGCTAGGCGGGGAGGCGCTCCAGTGCATTTCGCCATCCGGGGCATCGTGCCGGCCGCCGGACCCTGTCTTCCTGACGAGTCCCTCGGCGGGCGATCGGGAATCGGTAACAATATGAGTGTGAGTATATCAAATCATATGCTTGACAATCACTCATCTA
>JAPKZP010000190.1 GCA_026393735.1 Acidobacteriota bacterium | reverse complement strand
GAGGACTACCTGACGAAGCCAATCGACCTGGACGAACTCGATGTGCTCGTCACGCGGACGCTCGAGCGCCGGGCCCTGGTGTCGGAGAACCAGGCGCTCAAGGAGCAACTCGCATCGCGTTATCGTCTCGCTGGCCTCGACACCGCCAACGCGCGGATGTCGGAACACTACGCAAGCCCGCGCGCCCGGAACACCCTGGTGGCCGTGAACGTCGGCGCGCTGCCCGACACGCTGATCGAATCGGAACTGTTCGGGCACGAACGCGGCGCGTTTACTGGCGCAGACCGCGAGCGGCGCGGCCGGTTCGAGATGGCGGACGGTGGCACGCTCTTCCTGGATGAGATTGGCGACCTGCCGAAGAGCACACAGGTCAAGCTGTTGCGCGTGCTGCAGGAGCAGACCTTCGAGCGGGTGGGCGGCAGCCGCACGCTCAAGATCGACGTGCGTGTCATCGCGGCCACGAACCGCGACCTCGCGGCCATGATTCGGACGGGTGATTTCCGCGAAGATCTCTACTACCGCCTCAACGTAGTGTGCATCGAACTGCCGCCCTTGCGCGAACGACGCGAGGACATTCCGCTCCTCGTGGACGCGTTCGTGCGACGGTTTGCGTCGGAGGCACCCGTCCCCGTCGAGGGCGTCTCCCGCGAGGCGATGGACCTGCTCCTCAAGTACGACTACCCGGGAAACGTCCGCGAACTGGAGAACCTGATGCACCGGGCGGTCGTGCTCGCCAGGGGCCCGATGCTCACCACAACGGACTTCCCCATTCACCTCGGGCAGCTCCGGACGGAACCGGGCGGTACGGGCGCCAGCTTCGTCGCCCGTGTGTCGGAGTTCGAGCGGGCCCTCATCGTCGAAGCGCTCGGCCAGGCCCGCAGCGTCAAGACCCGCGCCGCAGCCGCGCTCGGCATGAGCGAGCGGCATCTTCGCTATAAGCTGAAGAAGTACGGCATCGACAACGTGTGATCCCGGCTGGCCCGTCCGCGCCTGAACTGGCGCGTCGAGTCAGGCGACGCGATCCGCATTTCGAATCCTGCACGACCGCTTACGTCTTCGAAGCCCGGAGGGCGAAGGCGGAAACCCTCAGCAGTCGACCAAATGGTCGAAGCGCTCGACCGTCCGGTCGAGGATGACGGATGTCCGCCGCCAGTGATTCCGCCACGAGATCAACGCAACTCACTCACGATAAGTCACTTAGCGAATGCTGAACTCGTCAGCCACGGTCTGGCCCGGACCTTGAAGTATGGAATGGCGTCCGGCTACGGAGGCCGGCAACGGCAGGCCGAACAGGCCAGCCGAACACCAAGGAGAACGGATATGAAACGCGCATTGATTCTGGCAGTGGGTCTGGTCGCGGTGACGGCGATCGCCGCGTCCGCTCAGGCCCCCACGACGCCGCAGCCCCCGGCCAGGACGGCCGTCGGCGCGAACTTCGTGGACGCCAACGGCGACGGCATCTGCGACAACTTCCAGGCGGGCACCCGCATGGGTCAGGGCCAGGCCAAGGGCCGAGGCCGCGGTATCGGTCAGCACCTCGGGCCGCAGGACGGCAGCGGGTACGGTGCGCCGGCGGGTGCAGGCACCGGGACCGGCACGGGGAACTGCGACGGCACCGGGCCCAAGGGCCGAGGCCGCGGGCCCCGCAGGTAGCTAGTTCATCGGCCGGGTTCATCACACACGTGGGGCGAACGGCATCAGGCGTGCCCGTTCGTTCCACGGCCCGGCAGGTCGATGGAAGCGCACGCCGCGGTCTGGATCCACAGAGATGCAACATACAGGATCGTCCAATCGGCGCGCACTCGCGCTCGTCTCAGCGGTGGTGGCGCTCCTCGTCGTCATGAGCGCCGCCACGGCCTCGGCTCAGCCGTCGCTCAGCGCCAACATCGGGGGCTCCCTCGATTCCTTTCACGAGGGACAGAGCGGAAGCGAGCAGCGCCAGAACCTGAACGAGAGCGTCGGCTTCGAGCATCTGTTCGCGAGCGCGCGCGGCCGCGTTTTCTACAACCTCGACGGCGGCACGTTCGATTCCCCTGGCGACTGGTCGTATCTCCTGCAGACGGCGGGATTCACGTACCGTTTCGGCGGCCAGGATGCCTCCGATCGGCATCTCTACGTCAACGGCTCCTTCGTGGGGCGGCTGAACGGAGACGCGTGGGCCAACGCCGACTATCGGGCACTCGGCGCCAGCGTAAACGCCGAGTTCCACCCGGGTACTTCCGTGACGCTCCGCTCGGGCTACCGAACCGACTATCGCGTGTTCAGCGACCTGTCGGAGTTGACGCAGTTCGAGCACAGGGCGTTTGCGAGCGTGCTCGCCAACCTCGAGACGCGCACGACGATCATCGGCGAGGTGCAGGTGGGCGCCAAGTCATACGCCGGCCAGGTCGTGACCGACGTCATCACTATCGAGACGCCTGTGACGACCGGATCAACGACTCGCGGGCACGGCATCAGTACGGGGCCATCGTTGCGCCCCGCGACGACCACGTCGGTGACGCCCGTGATGCAATCCCAGAACGGCAACGCCGGGCTCGTCGCCGGACTCGTCCGTGTCGCGCAATCGCTCGCCGATCGCACGGGCGCTCATGCCCAGGCAGCCATTCGCAGGACATTCGGGGCGGTCCCACCGGGCGTGGTCACGACGCCCGTCGGATTCCTCGATGACGGGGTGTACGACGATCCGTTCGCCAGCGATGCGGTCAGCGGACAGGCGGGACTCACGCAGGCGTTCGCGGGCGGAGCCGAAATCAGCGCACAGGCGTCCTGGGCCGACAAGCGCTACACGAGCACACCGGCACTCGACACGAGCGGAACGGTCCTGCCGGGGTCACCTCTCCGCCACGACACGGTCTGGCGGGGCGGTATCCTCTGGCGCCAGCCGGTGATGGCGGCGCATACCGGCAAGACGGGGTTGAGCGTCGAGATCGGCTACCGGTTCACACACTCGCGTTCGAACGACGCGTACTACGACTACACGTCCCACGGAATGGGATTCGGTTTCTCCATTGACTACTAACCCCCGAGGATTGCCATGCGCCCGATCCGGAAGTTCCATTGGAAGGTCTTCGTCAGTTTCTACGTCGTCCTGTCGTTTCTCGCGCTCGCCGTGTCGGGCATCGTCCTCTATGTCGCTCCGCCCGGACGCATCTCCAACTGGTCGGTCTGGCGCCTCGTCGCGCTCAGCAAGGCGCAGTGGCAGTCCGTGCACACCATCTTCGCCCTGATCTTCATCGTAGCGGCGGGCTTCCACCTCTTCTTCAACTGGAAGGTGCTGATGGCCTACCTCCGGTCGAAGCTCGTGGAGGGCGTTCGCATGAAGTGGGAACTCGTGAGTGCCGGCGCGGCGGCACTTCTGCTCGTCACCTTCTCCGTTGCCGGCCTGCCGCCGTTCAGTTCTGTGATGGCGTTCGGCGAGGAGGTGAAGAACTCCTGGTCCACGCCGGCCACCGAGCCGCCCGTGCCGCATGCAGAACTGTTGACTGTGGAGAAGCTCGCAGAAACGGTGATGATCCCGACAGAGAAGATCATCGCCAACCTGGGCAGGCAGGGGATCGCGGTGGCGTCGCCGCGAGTCACGGTGCAGCAGCTCGCTGAGCGCAACAAGCTGACGCCGTAGCAGGTGTATGAGCGGATTCAGAGTGACGACGCGAAGCCGAAGGTCAGCCTGATGGAAGGCGGCGGATGGGGCCGGATGAACGTCCAGCAGGTGTGCGAGCGCGCCGGCATCCCGGTCGATACCGGGATCGAGCGCCTTCGGGCGGCCGGGCTCCAGGCGACCGGATCATCCTCGCTGCGTGAACTGGGGACCGCGCAAGGGAGGTCGCCGATCGACATTGCCAGGATCATCGCCGGGCCGGACGCGGAGTTTCCTGCAACGGGCGATCAGCGGCCCGATGCGGACCGGGCACAGGCCGACGATCGCTGACTCAGGGACGCTTCTTGTCGGCCGCGGGGTTCACAATCGGCAGATCCTCGCGGCCGCTCCAATCCTCGAACGATCCGTCGTACAGCCTGGCGTCATAGCCGAGCATCCGTGCCGCCAGCCAGACGAGACTCCCCTGCTGCCCGATGTGGCAATACGACACCACCTCTGTGCCCGGCTTCACGCCGGCGGCCATGAAGACCTCGCGGAGCGCGGCCTCGTCCTTGATTCTCGTACCGTCGATCAAGGAGATGAACGGCACGCTGACGGCGCTCGGAATGTGGCCGGGCCTGGGCTGCCCACCGCCCTCGCCCCTGAAGAAACGTGTTTCGCGCGCATCGACAATCGTCGCGGTTGCCTGGTTGATCCGGGCCTGGACATATGCGGCGTCGGCGACGAGCGTCCCGCCGGTCGCCGCCACGGCCGTCCCCTGAAGGACCTGCGGTGTCTCTATCGATACCGGACGTCCCTCCGCCTTCCACGCGTCAAACCCGCCGTTCATGATCGACAGCCGGCGTCCCAGGCCGAACTGGTCGAACGTCAGGAACGCGCGGGCCGTCTGCTGGACTTGCGTGCCGGAGTAGACCAGGACGATGCGCGAGTCCGGGCGGAGGCCCAGGTCCTGGAAGATGGCGGTCGCCTGCGCCGCGGTCGGCAGATCGTAGGATCCGTCGGGCGTGGACGGGGCGTACGCTTGAGCCCACAGGAACCGTGCGCCGGGGAGATGTCCCTGGCTGAACTCCCTCCGGGTGCCGGCCACCTGGATCACGACAAGGCCGGGGTCGTTCAAGTGTTCCTGCAGCCACGCGGTCGTGACGATCCACGGTTCGCGGGACTGACCCTGCGTCTGTGCAAGGGCGTGCGACGTCCCGGCGGTCAACACTGCGGCATACACAACGATTCCGAACAGGCGCGCGGCGCATCGACACATGAACCAACTCCTCGAAATGCGGGGTCCTGTCCGGATCATAGTGGACCGTCGGCGGATCGAGAAGACACCGGGGCTCTTGACACGGGAACTTTATTTCGATATATATCGTAATATGAAACTAGTGGAAGCCGGCACGAAGACCGCGGATGTCGCCAAGCTGGCGGACATGTTTGCCGCCATGGGCACCGAACCACGGTTGCGCATCATGCGTCTGCTGCTCTCCGCGCATCCCGAAGGCCTCGTCGTTGGCGAAATCCAGGATGAACTCGGCATCACCGGCTCGACGCTGTCCCATCACCTCGAGAAGCTGAGGCACGAAGACCTGGTGGACGTGCGGCGCGAGGGAACGTTCATGCGCCATACCGTGAATACAGACTCCCTGCGGGCGCTGCTCACGTTTCTGTACTCGGAGTGCTGTGGCCGGAACAAGGCGATTGACCCCGAGCTGCTGATGGCCACGGGGCAACGCTGCAAGTGCTAGAACGGGCCTCTTGCCCTGCGCCACTCGGTGGTGAACCCAGCTGCTTCCAGGAGGAATCGTCGTGTCGGACATCACCAACGTCGTAAAAGCGAAGTACGGCCAGGCGGCCCAGCGCGTGATCAGCGGAGAGAAGGTCGGGTGCTGCGACACGGGGTGCTGCACCGGATCCGGTCTCGTGCCCGGCGCCGTCGATCCCATCACGGTCAATCTCTACGACGCGAGACAGACCGCGGGCCTGCCGGCCGAGGCCGTCGCCGCCTCGCTCGGATGCGGCAATCCGACGGCGCTCGCCACGCTCAACCCGGGAGAGGTCGTCCTCGATCTCGGATCGGGTGGCGGCATCGACGTCCTGCTGTCAGCCCGGCGCGTGGGCCCGACCGGCAAGGCGTACGGCCTCGACATGACAGACGAGATGCTGGCGCTGGCCCGGGAGAATCAGCGAAAGGCCGGCGCGACGAACGTCGAGTTCCTCAAGGGCGAGATTGAACAGATCCCCCTGCCCGACAACTCCGTGGACGTCATCATCTCGAACTGCGTGATCAATCTGTCGGCCGACAAGGACCGCGTGCTCGCTGAGGCGTTCCGCGTGCTGAAGCCGGGCGGCCGCTTCGCCGTCTCCGACGTCGTCGTGCGCGGCGAGATGCCCGAGGCGATTCGGCGCAGCGTCGAGATGTGGGTGGGGTGCCTGGCCGGCGCCCTGGACGAGTCCGACTACCTCCAGAAACTGCGGCGCGCCGGGTTCGACAGGATCTCGATCGAGCCGACGCGCGTGTACCGCGTCGAGGATGCCCGCGCGTTTCTGAAGTCGGAGGGCATCGACGCGGACGCCATCGCGCCGCATGTGGACGGCAAGTTCTTCAGCGGCTTCATCCGCGCGACGAAGCCGTAGACGTGAGCACGGTGACGGTGCCATGACGCCTGCGATTGTCGTCTTCGCGTGCATCCACAACGCCGGCCGTTCCCAGATGGCCGCCGCGTTCTTCAACGCGGCGGCCGATCCGGCCAAGGCCCGGGCGATCTCGGCCGGCACGACACCTGCCGACCGGGTGCACCCCGCCGTCGTCGTCGCGATGCAGGAACTGGGCATCGACCTGTCTGCCGCACGCCCGCAGCGCTTGACCGGGGATGTGGCGGACGGTGCGGTGCTGCTCGTGACGATGGGTTGCGGTGAGGAGTGCCCCTTTGTCCCGGGCCTCAACAGGGCCGACTGGCCCCTCGAGGATCCGAAAGGCAAACCGATGAAGCGCGTGCGCGTGATCCGCGATGAGATTCGCGCCAGGGTCGCGGCGCTCATTGCGGCAGAACAGTGGGCGTGAACAGGACCATCCCTCCGGAAGCGAGGTCGGCTGCGGGAATCCGCGACGGCGACTACCGGGCCTTCCGGAAGTGTGTGCGTGAGCTCGACGTCTCGCCCTGCTTGAGCTGTGGCGGGCGTGGGATCTCGGCGTCGAGCGAAGGCGACTGCTTCGGCACGCCATTCCCGGCATGCAGCGAATGCCTGTGGGCCCAGGGCGTCGTGCTCTGCCCGTAGGGAGCGAGCCGCAAAGGCATTGCTGCGCGAACCGTTGCCCGCCAGGGCCTGAACGTCCCCGGCCGGGCACCCGCGGCTATTTCTTCCCGCAGGTCGAGATCCCAAGCGGGATATACAGCGGACACCAGCCTATCGCGGCCGTGGCGAGCGGGATCACGCCAAGCCACGCCCACACCGGGCCGCCCATCAGCGCCCAGCCAATCAGGGCCACGCCTGCCACGCCACGAACGATCCGATCGATACCGCCGACGTTAGTCTTCATGATTTGCCCTCCTGAACCATTCAGCCGCCCCCATTCTACCTGCGCCCGGCGATTCAGGCGCGACATCCTGCCCTGGCCCTCACCGGGCTGGCCTCAAGCCCGGCGGACGCTGTCAGGCCGACGCTGACATGATCCATCGAGGGTGCCTTTTGGGGTATCATCGGGCCTCGTACCCGGTATTCTTCATCCCCATTATCCGAACTGAAGGAGACAGACGCATGGCCCTGAAAGAGACCCTCAAGCAGAAGATCGAGGAGTTCCGCCCCCGCACGACGAAGCTGACCAAGGAGTTCGGGAAGATCGTCATCGACCAGGTGACGATCGACCAGGCCATCGGCGGCGCGCGCGACATTCGCAGCCTTGTGACGGACATTTCGTACCTCGACCCGCAGGAAGGCATTCGCTTCCGCGGGAAGACCATCCCCGAAACGTTCGAGGCCCTGCCGAAGGCTGCTGGTTCGAAGTACCCGACGGTCGAGTCGTTCTGGTACTTCCTCCTCACCGGCGAGGTGCCGACCCAGGCGCAGGTCGACGAGGTGGTGGCCGAGTGGAAGACCCGTCAGGCGGTTCCTCAGTATGTCTTTGACGCGATCCGCGCCCTGCCCCGCGACAGCCATCCGATGGTGATGCTGTCGGTCGGCATGCTGGCGATGCAGAAGGACTCCAAGTTCGCCGCCTTCTACAACTCAGGCAAGTTCAACAAGATGTCTGCCTGGGAGTACGTCTACGAGGATGCCTGCGACATCGTGGCCCGCATCGCCGTGGTCGCGGCCTTCATTTACAACCTGAAGTTCAGGGGCGACAAGCAGATCGGGATCGATCCGAAGCTCGACATGGGCGCCAACTTCGCCCACATGATCGGCCAGAGCGAGTCCTACAAGGACGTCGCGCGGATGTACTTCATCCTCCACTCCGATCACGAGTCCGGCAACGTGTCGGCGCACGCCACGCACCTGGTGCACTCGGCGCTCTCCGACCCGTACTACGCGTATTCGGCGGGTCTCAACGGCCTGGCCGGCCCGCTCCACGGCCTGGCCAACCAGGAAGTGCTCGACTGGACGATGAAGTTCCAGGCGAAGTACTGCAAGGACGTGGAGCCGACCAAGGAACTGATCACCAAGGCGCTCTGGGATACGCTGAACGCCGGTCAGGTGATTCCGGGGTACGGCCATGCCGTGCTCCGCAAGACCGACCCGCGCTACATGTCGCAGCGTGAATTCTGCCTGAACACGGCAGGCCTCAAGGACGATCCGCTGTTCAAGGTGGTGTCCATGATCTTCGAAGTGGCGCCGGGCGTGCTCACCGAGCACGGCAAGACGAAGAACCCCTGGCCGAACGTCGACGCCCAGTCCGGCGTCATCCAGTGGTACTACGGCCTCAAGGAGTGGGACTTCTACACGGTCCTCTTCGGCGTCGGCCGCGCACTGGGTTGCATGGCCAACATCACGTGGGATCGGGGACTCGGCTACGCCATCGAGCGACCGAAGTCCGTGACGACCGCGATGCTGGAGAAGTGGGCCGCCGAAGGCGGACGCAAGCTCGCGTAGGCTGTCTGCGATCTCGGGCGCTGGCGTCGGCCGGCTCCCACGATTGACGCGCAACCGGTACAGACGAAGGGGGATGCCGCCCAGGCGGCATCCCCCTTTTGTCGTTCGCCTCGGCCTGTGCTACGTCTCGCTACTCCGCCGACATGGCGGTGATCGCCGCCACGTTGACGATGTCGGCCACCGTCATGCCGTGCTGGAGCACGTTCACCGGTTTGCGCACGCCCAGCAGGATCGGCCCGAGGGCCTCCGCCCCGCCGAGGCGCTGCACCAGCTTGTAGCCGATGTTGCCCGACGTCAGGTCCGGGAACACCAGCACGTTCGCGTCGCCCTTGATGCGCGAGTGCGGGTAGTTCTTGCTGACGATTTCCTCGACGACCGCCGTGTCGAGGTGCATCTCGCCATCGATGAGGATCTTCGGGTTCTTCTTGCGGACGATGTCGACCGCGTCCGCCATCTTCCTGGAGATCGGGTGCGGCACCGACCCGAAGCTCGAGAACGCCAGCATGGCGACCTTCGGCTCCGCGCCGAAGTTGGTCGCCAGGTCGGCGGCCAGGAGCGCGATTTCCGCCAGTTCCTCCGCGTTCGGCGAGATGTTCACCATCGTGTCCGCGCAGAAGAAGATCCGGTCTTTCAGCACCAGGATGTGGGCTGCCGAGACGCGCGAGACGCCGGGCTTCAGGCCGAGGATCTGAATGGCCGGCCGGATCGTCTCCGGGTAGGCGCGGTACATGCCGCCCACGAAACCGTCGGCGTCGCCGGTCTGCACCATCATCAGGCCGCAGATGGTCGGGTCGTGCACGATGTCCATCGCCGACTGCATGCTGATGCCCTTGCGCTGGCGCAGCTCGTACAGCTTCTTCGCATAGGCATCCTCGTGCTTCGGATCCGGCACGTTCACGATCTCAAAGTCGATCTGCTCGATGCCGAGGCGCTTCGCGCTGTCGCGGATGACCGACTCGATGCCGAGCAGCACGGGCATCGCGATCTTCTGATCGACGATGTCGCGGGCGGCGCGGATGATGGAGTCGTGCTCGCCCTCGGGGAACACGAGCCGCTTCGGCTTCTCGCTCTTCGCCTTGCGCATGACGAAGTGCATGACCTTGCGCGACGGGCCCAGCATCCGCTCCAGCGACTCGCGGTAGGCGTCCCAGTCGGTGATCGGCTTGCGGGCCACGCCCGTGTCGCACGCGGCCTTGGCCACCGCCGGCGCTTCCCACGTCAGCACGCGCGGATCGAACGGCTTCGGAATCAGGTACTCCCGGCCGAACGACATGCTCTTCGCCCCGTACGCCTTGAGCACTTCCTCCGGCACATCCTCCTTCGCGAGCTTCGCGAGGGCGTGCGAGGCGGCCATCTTCATCTCTTCGTTGATCGCCGTCGCCCTGACGTCGAGGGCGCCGCGGAAGATGAACGGGAAGCCGAGGACGTTGTTCACCTGGTTCGGGTAGTCCGACCGGCCCGTCGCCATGATGACGTCCTTGCGCGTCGCCACCGCGAGCGGATACGGGATCTCCGGGTCCGGGTTCGCCATCGCGAACACGATCGGGTCCGACGCCATCGTCTTCAGCATGTCCGGCGTGACGAGGTCCTTCGCCGAGACGCCGACGAACACGTCGGCGCCCTTGAGCGCGTCAGCCAGCGACCGCGCCTTCGTGTCGACGGCGTAGCGCTGCTTGTACGGGTTCATCTTCTCGGTGCGGCCCTGCCAGATCACACCCACCGTGTCGACGAACAGGATGTTCTCGCGCTTCACGCCGAGGTTCAGGTAGAGGTTGGCGCAGGCGATGCCCGCGGCGCCGGCGCCTGCGAAGACGACCTTCACCTGGCCGACCTTCTTGTTGACGATCTCGAGGGCGTTGATGAGCGCCGCGCCGGAGATGATGGCGGTGCCGTGCTGGTCATCGTGGAAGATCGGGATGTCGCAGATCTTCTTCAGCTCTTCCTCGATGTAGAAGCACTCGGGCGCCTTGATGTCCTCGAGGTTGATGCCGCCGAAGGTCGGCTCCAGCGCCTTGACGATCCGGACGATCTCGTCCTTGTCGTGCGTGTTCAGCTCGATGTCGAACACGTCGACGCCGGCGAACCTCTTGAACAGGACGCCCTTGCCCTCCATGACCGGCTTGCCGGCCAGCGCGCCGATGTCGCCCAGGCCGAGGACCGCGGTGCCGTTGGACACGACCGCCACCAGGTTGCCTTTGGCCGTGTACTTGTAGGCGAGTTCAGGGTCCTTCTCGATGGCCAGGCAGGGGCGCGCGACGCCAGGCGTGTAGGCCATGGACAGATCCCGCTGGGTCAGGCAGGGTTTCGAGGTGATGACCTCGATCTTCCCGGGCCGGGGTTTCTCGTGGTACTCAAAAACATCTTCGTCGCTGATTTTGATCATGAATGGCCTCACCGGGATAAGTGCGGGTGAACGCTACGCCCTGGGGGACCCGTCTGCAACGAGTGTTCGGGCGGGCCGAGACCTCGGCTCGTCCGATAGGCGTTGTATAGCCTACCCGATTTTGTCGGGTTTTGGAGTGGGTTTTCCGCGCACATCTCGTTCCTGCTCAGCCTGGAAACACATAGCGATTCTGTCGTGTTTATGGTGTCGATTTCTTGACACCCAAGCGCCCCTCGATGGAGGATCAAGTCGGCCAGGCTCCCTCCCCCGGCATCCTCCCCCCAGTCACTGCCAGTCGAGGCCAACGGGATACAATTCACCCACGCCCCATTTGCCCGAGAGGTCTGTCATGAAGACGTTTAGCATCAAGGTCGATCCGCTGACGAACGAGGAATACTGGGAAGTCTACCTGCGAGGCCAGCAGCTGCTGAGCGACGCCATGCTCAACAAGGCGTCCGCGTTCACGGAGGAGGAGCGGCTGTCGCTCGAAATGTCCGGCCTGCTGCGCACAGGGGTGTCGTCGCTCGACCTCCAGGTCGAGCGCTCGCTCGAAAACTTCCGGCGCAAGCCCGACGACATCGAAAAGTTCATCTTTCTTCAGGGCTTGCTGAACCGCAACGAGGTCCTCTTCTTCAAGCTCCTCCAGGACAACCTGACCGAAATGGTGCCGATCGTCTACACGCCCACGGTCGGCCAGGCCTGCCTCCAGTTGAGCCACATCACGCGGCGGTATCGCGGCATCTACCTGAGCCCGGACAACATCGCCAACGTCGACCAGATCTTCCAGAGCATCTCCCTCCCGTCGGTCAACCTCATCGTCGTCACGGACGGCGAGCGCATTCTCGGGCTGGGCGACCTCGGATCGGACGGCATGGGCATCCCGGTCGGGAAGGTGACGCTCTACGTCGCGGCCGACGGCCTGCACCCGGCGTGCTGCCTGCCGATGACGCTGGATGTCGGCACGAACAACAAGCGGCTCCTGGAGGACCCGCTCTATCTCGGGTGGCGTCACCCGCGCCTCGAGGGCGACGAGTACTGGGAGTTCATCGAGAAGTTCGTGCTCGGGGTGAAGCGAAACTTCCCCGAGGCGCTCGTCCAGTGGGAAGACTTCGCCAAGCACAAGGCCTTCACGCTGCTCGAGCGCTATCGTGACCGCATCCTGTCGTTCGATGACGACATCCAGGGCACCGGCGCGGTGGCCCTCGCGGCGCTGACGACGGCCATGCGCATCAAGAAGGCGCGGTTCGCGGACCAGCGCTTCCTGATCGCGGGCGTGGGCCAGGCCGGCGTCGGCATCGGCATGAACATCCGGGCGCAGTTGAAGGCCGAGGGCCTTACCGACGCCGAGATCCGCCAGCGTGTGTTCGCCGTCGATCAGCCGGGCCTGCTCATGGAGGACACCGAGGGGTTGTCGCGGTGGCAGAAGCTGTTTGTGCAAGACCGCGCGGCGGTCGCGGGCTGGAAACTCAAGTCGCCGGACCGCATCGACCTGGCCGACGTCGTCCTTAACGGCAAGCCGACGGTGCTGATCGGCGTGACGGCCCAGACGGGGCTCTTCAGCCACGAGCTGCTGTCGAGCATGACGGCCTACGAGAAGCAGCCCATCGTGCTGGCGCTGTCGAACCCGACGAGCAAGTGCGAGTGCACCGCCGAGGATGTGGCCAAGGCCACGAACGGCTGCGGCCTGATCGCGGCTGGCAGCCCGTTCGCGGACATCCAGTGGGGCGATCGCGTGCTCGTCACCTCCCAGTGCAACAACCTCTATGTCTTCCCCGGCGTGGGGCTCGGCGCCCTCGTGGCCAAGACGCCCAAGGTCACGCATGCGATGTTCCTGGCCGCGAGCCGCGCGCTCAGCGCCATGGTGACGCCGGAACAGGAAGCGAAGGGGTATCTGCTGCCGGCCATGGAGGACATCCGCGCGGTGTCGCGCGTGGTCGCCAAAGCCGTGGCGGTTGAGGCGCGCGAATCCGGGCTCGGGCGCCTGCTCGACGACAGGAAATACGAAGAGCTGATCGCCAATGCCCAGTGGGAGCCGAAGTACACGCCCTACCGGCCCGGCAAGATCATTTCCTGACGATCGGGTAGATGTCCCGGGACGCGTGCTTGTAGGGGATCGTCGCGACGTCTGCCGGCCCGAGGCCGGGGGCGTCGACGACGATCACCGTCTTGGCCAGCCCGTCCTCCACGAACCCGCGCCAGAAATGGACGCGTGACTTCAGCACGATGATGCCCATCTCCGCGAGCGGGATCTTCAGGCTGGCGAAGATGCCCGGGTCGGTCACCTGGTCGAGCACCGGCGTCAGGATGACGCGGTTGCCGTCGCCGAACTTGATGACGGCGACGGTTGCGTGCGGGGCGAGACGGTCGAGATACTCGACCGTCCCGTCGATCGTCACGGGCCGTCCCGCAAACGCGTCGGCATAGCCGCCCACCGCCACCGACACGCGATCACCGACCTTGGCCTTCGCTTTGATGGCGTCAATGGCTTTCGCGTCGGCGAGCGTCGTGATGCAGAACCTCCGGCCGCCCTGTTTGATGAGTTCCTCGAGGATGTGCGTCGAATTGCCCGTGCGGTCCGAGTGGTCGGCCACGACCACGGGAACCTGTCCGCGTGCAGCCGCGGCGATCGCCTGCGCGACGCCCTCCGGCACCTTGGGCAGCGTCTTGCCCGCGAACGCCTCGCGCTTCTTCCAGATGAAGTCCGACATGTCCTGGGCGATCTGATCGGCCAGTTTCTGATTGTTGTTGGTCACCACCATGACGGTGGCGCCGATATCGGTCACGTCCGCATAGGCGAATCCATACGCCACCGAGACGAACGCGTCGCGCGTGCGTTCCTCCCAGATGCGCGCGCGTTCCATGATCTCCATCGACGGCGACGTGCCGGTTCCCTGGAAGACGCTGGGCGTGAGCACGCCCGGCTTCCGCGTCGCCTTGGCGGGGGTGTACGTGCCCGCGATCATCCGCATCAT
>JAPKZP010000614.1 GCA_026393735.1 Acidobacteriota bacterium | reverse complement strand
CGCAACGAGAGCGGCGACGAGGACGAGGCCTACACGGACAGGGGAATCGGCGGCCTGCAGAACTGGACCACCGCGAAATACCTGGTCATCGAAAAGGGACGGCTCCGCCAGCTTGCCGACCTCGGCGAGCTGAACATGGGCGACCCGGCGAATCTCGTCGGCTTCGTCGAGAACACCGTCAAGCGGTTTCCCGCCGAGAAGTACGCGCTCATCTTCGGAGACCATGGCGCCGGGTGGCCGGGGATCCTGGGTGACGAAAGCGCCGGCGGCGACCACCTCGACATGACCGAACTGCACCGCGCGCTGACGCAGGCCACGAAAGCCACGGGCAAGCTCGAACTGATCGGCTTCGATGCCTGCCTGATGGCCAACTTCGAGGTCGCAAAGACGGTCAGCCCGTTCGCGAAGTACATGGTGGGTTCGGAGGAACTCGAGCCCGGCAACGGCTGGAACTACACGCCGCTTCTCACCGCGCTCACCGGCGCGCCGTCGATGGACGGCCTTACCCTGGCGAGGACCGTCGTCGACACGTTCCGGGACTTCTATGCGTCACCGTCGCAAGGCGAACGTGATGCGGCGGTCACGTTGAGCGTGATGGACCTGAGCAGAATCGACGCGGTGGCCACCGCCCTCAGCGACTTGGGCGCCCGGAACCAGGCGTTCATGAAGTCGGGCGGGCGCGACGCGGTCATCAGGACGGCACGGGCCCGTTCGTCGAGCGAGTCGTTCGGCGGGAACGGCAGCGGCGACGACGGCGACGACTTCTTCGACATGGTGGACTACGCCGAGCAGATCAAGGCAGCGGCGGCCGACACCGCGACGGCGAAGTCCGCCGATGCCCTCGTCGCTGCGGCACGCGCCGCCATCGTCTACAAGATCCACGGCGATGCCCATCCGCGCGCCAACGGCCTGTCCGTGTATTTCCCGGCTTCCGCCGAACCCATGGTCGAAGACAGGTACACCGCGCAGCCCTTTGCGGCGGGCGACAAGTGGAGCGCGCTGCTGGCGGACTACACGGGGATCATGGACGCCGATACCACGCATCCCGCACTCGACGAGGCCCATTCGTCCGACGTCGACATCGACGCCGACGACGTGGCGTCGGTGACGTCAAGCGTCAGGGGCGACGACATCGACGAGGCGACGTTCGTGCTCGCCAGGCACACAGAGAAGGGACCCGTCATCATCGGCGCAATGCCAGCCGAACCAGACGACAAGGGCGTCCTCCACGAGGAGTGGGACGGGCAGTGGTTCGCCGTCGGCGACGGAAAGAAGGAAGTCATCTGTCCGATCACCGCGTTCGACGAGATCGAAGGCAAGAACGACGAGTACCTCACTGAGGTCCCCGCGCAGATTCGTTACCGGGGCCGAAAGGAATGGCACGACATCACGATGTACTTCGTCCTGGACTTCAAGGGGGATGACGTGGCCGGGCACTTCGTCTACGCGTTCCAGGAGGTCCGCGGTCAGATGAGCGAAGTCGAGCTGGAGTCCGGCGACTCGATCCGCCCCGTCTACCTGTCGCTCGAGGCAGACGGCGACGAGGAGCCGTTCGCGGACGTGAACGATGCGGACATCCTCACGATCGACGACAAGGGCGACTTGTACGTCGCCACGATGGACGTGCCGCCCGGTGACTACATGATCGGCTTCGCCGTGACCGACTACGCGGGCAACGACAGCGAGACGTTCGTCGACGTCGAGATCTCGGCAGGTGCCGCGCCGGCCGCGGTGGGCCCGCAGGCCGCCCCGCCGCCTGCGCTCACTGCTTCTTCCACGGCACCTCGACGTGAACGGCGGCGCCGTTGATGTCCTTCGCCGTCACCGCCACCGCGTGCGGCCGCGCGGAGCGCGGGCTGAACGTGATGCCGCTGCTGTCGGTGAAGGTGTTGAATCCCAGCGTCCGCGTCTCGGCGTTCTCGATGCGCGGAATCTGGTTGACGTAGGAGGTGGCCCGCCCGACGGGGAGCACCTCGACGCGCACCTCGAAGAGCGCGCGGCCGGACGTGTTCTTCACGGACACGTCGAATTGGGAAACGTCAATCTGGACCTTGTCGGCATCGCCGATGACGGCGGCTCCTCCGCACCCGGCAGCCGACACGACGAGCACACCGCTGACCAGCACGCACCCGAGGATGAACCCTGGCCGTGACGCCATTGCTCCTGCTCCTCTCTGCGGACGCTGACGAACGCGCCACTGACGGTCTCGAAGTTGAACCGCAGTTGAGGGGGGCCGGCTGCGAGGAGCCGTGGCCGATGCGGTTCGCGAATCGCCGACGAAGTGCCTTGAATCTAGGCCCTTGGAAGCCGCCAGTCAAGGCCTTCCCTTGCCGGCGTTCCCTTCCCGGTGTTTGCGGCAGCGGGACTCCCTTTGCTACACTGGGTGTTCCCCGGATGGTGGGTATAGCTCAGCGGTAGAGCGCCGGACTGTGGCTCCGGAAGTCGCGGGTTCGAACCCCGTTACCCACCCCACTCCCCT
>JAPKZP010000317.1 GCA_026393735.1 Acidobacteriota bacterium | reverse complement strand
ACGTGCCTGCATATTGCTCAGGCGGCGGGCCAACATCCGAGCACGGTTTTGCGGGCGGCCGGGCACGATGCCGTGATTCCTGTGCTTGAAGCGTCCTACCGTGACCTCTCCCGTCACAGCGACGCGGGATCCTCCCCCTCTGTTATAGGAGAGGATGCCCATGCCGAAACTCCGCCTCGCGTTTTCCCGGCGCAGGTTGATCGCGCCCGTCTCACCGACGCCGTGGCCGCGGCTCTCGATCAACTCTCGACAATCGCTCTCGCGCTTGAGAAGGAAACTGGCGCGGCTCGTCCTGAGCGAGCCCGCCGCCCTCGTCATCATCGAACGAGTCATTGACGCCATGCTGCGGGAGGGGACACGCTGATGACCCGACGTGACTGGTGGTTCGGCGTCGGCGTCATCGTGCTCGCCCTCCTGTTCCATGCGTCCGTCCCGCGGTACGAGTGGCGCGTGGTGTCGAATGGGATCGTCGTGAGAATTGACCGCTGGAGTGGCGTGGCGGACGCGAGCGTGGTGAACCGGGACGGGTGGTCTGACGTGCCGTACTCCTTCGGCGGCCGATTCGTCGCCGTCCAGGATCCGTGGCTCACCGCGCTCGACTCGGTTCAACAGCCGCTGATGTGGTGGCGACTCGGCACCATCGCCATTCGTCCCGACCTCACCTCACAGGAAGGCATCCGCGCGGCGCTGGGTGTCGCACGACCTGTCGTCGCTGCATCTCTCGCGAGGCTCGTGACACAAGGATGGGTGCTGCCACCCGACAAACAGCGGCATCCGTATGTCGTCACCACGAGCGGGCAAGCGGCACTCACCGAGGCCGCAGCATGAAACCGAACACCAGTCGGCCTCAGTCGGCCCCAGTCGGCCTCCAGGTCGGCCCGAGCAGTACGAGTCGGCCCCCCCTCTAAGGGGGCCGACTCACTCGCTCACTGAGGTTGACTGAGTCGGCCCGAACCCGTGGAGGCGGAAACCTCCTTTGTCGTCCGACGGAACGGTGGAGCAGCCATCTGAGGCTGGTAACACGATTGGAGTAGGCCGACAGCCCCATGCGAAGACACCACCCGTTCTCCCGCCGTGGCGAGCAGGCTATCCAGGCCGCCCAGGAAGCCGCACTCGCCGACGCCATGCCTCGGAAGGAGGTCGGCGACGACATCGTCTACGCCGACCAAGCCCGACTGGCGCGAGGCCGCGCTGCCATCCATTCGTGACCGTACCAGGGACATCGGTCTATGGGTTGAGGTGTTCGGCGACCGGATTCGACAGACTATTACCCCCGCCGAGATCCGCACGACGCGCGACCAATGGCTCACGATTGGTCCGCGCCACCGACAGCGATGGATCACCGACCCGGACACTGGGAAACGGGTGCGCCGCGACGTCCTCGATGACATCCCCCTGGCCCCGGCCACCGTCAATCATCGACTTCGCGCCTTAGAGAATCTCTGGACGGTCCTGGATGGACGCCACGCGACGAACCCGGTTCGAGAGATTCCAGAGGCCGACGAACGCGATGCGCCACCGCGCGCTATTCCATCGGTCGTCCTGCGATCCATCCTCAGCCACATGCGGGAATCGGCCACACGGATCCGGCTTCAAGTGATGATTGCGACGGGGCTCCCTCACGCATCTGTGATGCGTCTCACCGATTCTGGATTCGACGCCAAGAGCAAGACGCTCTGGGTTCCAGGCCGCCAGAAAGGCAAGGGTACGCGGGGCCGGCTGCTCCCTTTGACGAACCAGGCGGTAGTGGCCCTGAAGGCTATGCGGCGGTGGGATGCGTGGGGCAAGTTCAGTACGGCTTCCATGCAAAAGGTGTGGAACGCCGCGTGCGCGAAGGCGGGCGTCCAGGGGACCAGGCCCTATGACACTAGGCACAGTTTTGGCACGTCTGCCTTGGCTGCGACGGGAGACTTACGGGCGACCCAAATGTTATTGGGCCACTCCACCCCGGCGCTGACCGAGCGGTACGCGCGTGCCGCCGTCAATCCGGCACTGGTAGCGGCCGTGGCGAAGATCCAAGCGGCCAGCCGGCGCGCGAAGTAGTCTAAGCGGCAGCGCACAGGCCCGACCGGTAGCACCGTCGGCGCTACCGCTGGTCGTATCCGTCACCTAGCGTCGGCGTGCGTCGTGCCTACAAAGATGTAATCTGGCGGAAAAGTGGTGCGCCCGGAGGGACTCGAACCCCCTACCTGCGGCTTCGAAGGGTGGCCGTATGCGCGGATCTAATCCCTGATTCTGGCTCCGCTCAACCCCGGAGACTACGGGCGGCGCTACGGGGCCAGGTTTCGCCTCCCGCACGACGTCGTTGCCCAACCGGCCCTCAGTATACCCCGAACGCGGTCGCGCCTCCTGGGGGGCCTAGCGCGCCGTCACCGCCCAGACGCCGATCACTGTGCCGCAGCCGGCCCCGAGCGCGTAGGCGATCTGTTCCCGGCGTCCGCCCACCGCCGCCGCCTTGGCATTCCCCCACCAGACGAAGGAGAGCGCCGTGCCGGTGCAGAACATGGGGATCCAGGCCCGGTCGGCAATCAGGGCCACGTTTGCCCCCGTGAGCGCCACGATCACGAAGGCCCGCATGAACGCATACATCATTGTGGCATCCGGTCGACCGGAGTACCCCGGAGCAGCAGGTGGAGCCCGACCAAGGCGTCCTCGACGCGGCCGGCTTCGAGCCAGCCCTCGATCTGCGTCAACTGGTGCCGAATCGCCTGCTGGTAGATCACATGATCGAGCGTCTCCATCTCCGCCTCGCGGAGCAGGCCGCCCTTGTGCCGTAACACGCCGCCGTGCTCGTGGACGCCGCGCGCAAACTTGAGGTACGCCTGTTCCGCGAACCAGTTGATCGTTTCATTGATCGTCGCCCGGTCTTCGCCGTCCAACACAATCGTCATCGTCACTCCGCGCTGATGGGTTTTGAGATGTAGACCACCTTGGCCGCGTAGGCGTCGTAGAGCCGGTGGCACTCATCGTCGCTCATCCGGCTGTAGAGATAGGTGGTGTGGCGCTGGACGGTATCTTCGGACCATCGGGGGTGTGCGCGGTGGAGCGCCTCGTGGATGATGACGGGCACGAGCGGGAGGGGCGAGACGATAATCGTGTGGCCGAACGCGAGGCCCTCGACACCGTGCTTGTCGGCGACCCACCGTTGCTCCACGCGATTGCCGCCAAGTGCCTGCCACACCTGTTCGGTCAACCGCGCTTGCTTGACCCCCTTGTCGGCCATTACCGCGTGCACTTGAGCCGGTAACAGGGCACGGTGGTTTGGCGGCCGTCGATGCCGTAGGCCGTTTTCCGGCCCACAATGAGTCGATCGCGCACCATCCCCAGGCGTCCACGCACCCAGCGAATGCCACGGCCGGTCGCCTGGCACAACTCCTGGGCGGACAGCCCGTTGGCCTCGCCCGAGGGCGGGCGCATCATCACTCGTTCGAGTTCGGCCTGCCAGGCGTCTGTCGTAATCACGGGTGTTCGTTTCATTCCGCCTCCTCGCGCGTCAGGCTCCGAACCCAGGTGCGGACAAACAACTCCCGATGCGTGGCGCTCCACCGGATGACGGCGCCGCCGAATTGGGGCTGCGACACGCGCCCGCCCGCCACGCGGAACGTGAAGGGCGTCCGCAGTTGCCAGCCCGGCACACAGAGGATTTGCGCTTGGACCCGACAGGTCGGCACGGCGATCTGGAGACAGCGGTGGCGATGGCCTCGTACAATCACGTCGGGGTACTGGGTGCCCCACTTGGCGGCCTCGATCATGGACTCGGCCAATTCCCGCATGGGCGCGGAGGATTCGTAGGCTTGAGAGCCCGCAATCCCGATGTGATGGGCACAGTGCACCAGTCGGGGGCCGAGCGTCTTCCAGAGTTCGTAGCGGGCGTGCTGGCCTTCCCGATTGGGCAGGGCGCCGATCGCCTTCGCCAGTTCCTCGTCGAAGCACGACGACGGGCCGACGTGCGCCTCGGTGCCACGGATCATGTAGAATCGGCCCTCGCATCGGGCAATCACGGGCCGCAGAATCTGCTCCGCGTGACGGATCTGATGGGTGATGGAGTGCGTCCACTGATGGGTTGATCCGTGATGCACGCCGTCAATTGAATCACCCATGTGTACGACTGCGAACGGCTCGCCTGAGGTCATCTCCGGCACAGCGTCGCGCCAGAACTCCTCCCACCATGACCACACAACACGCTGCAGCTTGGACGGCCGCACGACGTTACCCTCGTCTAGGATGGCCCCGGCCTTGTCGAGCAATCCTAGACTGCATCCGACATGGGTGTCGCCGATCAGAACGAGATTGTGGACATCCCTGCGACGCACGATAGCCGCGCTTCTGCCTCGGCCCGCCTTCTTCGTCCTTGAGCGATCCGCTGCCTGTCTCGCCGTCGCCAACCGACCTCGTTGATCGGACATATGACCTCGTTTCGAGAATGGCCCATGCGGGAGTCGAACCCGCACTACCCGTTCAGCCGGTGACCCCACCTCATACCCGAGCCTATAGCCCGGCCTTCGTTATCACCGACTCAGCCAGCTCCAAGCCGCGACCGCCGTGCGGAGGCAGTCGGTGACGGGGTGTCAACCCCCTGCGGCTTCTACTGGCGGGGCGCCCTCCACCTTGCTGCTGTCACCGCGTGGTGCGACCGTCATGCCGCGGAGCCACTTCTGTAGGCAGAACTTCAGGCGAATGGGCCGCGTGTCACGCTGCTATTTCATGGCGCTGTCGGTCTCGATCCCGCCGTCGTCCAGCGAACTGAGGATGTCCGCGAGCCCGGCGGTGAACTTCTCCACGCCCGCCCGGAACTTCGCGGCATCGTGGATTTTGCGGCCCTTGAGGAACTGCAGCAGGATCTCCGCGATCGGCCCGACCGCTGCTTTGAGCTTGTCCGCGCCCGACAAGGCCAGCGCCGCGCCGAACGCCTCCACCTGGACGACGACCTGGATCGCCTGGCCGATCACGCTCTGGGCGACCGCGACGATCTGGTCGTCCCGCTTTCCGGGAATCAGCGCCGAAATGACCGGACCGCCGAACGCGAGAATCTCAGCGGACTTCGCGAGGATGATGCCGATCTTTTTCAACCACCCCATGTGTCCCCTCCCCTACGGTTTTGCATTGTCTGAATAGATCGCCACCAGCACCGCGCCGATGGCCCCGAACGCCGGGAAGACGAATCCAGGCTGCAACGCGGCGGCCCACGTTGGCAGGTTGGCGCCCATCGCGCCGAGGCTCGACAGAATCATGCCGAGCGCAATCCAGTGTTTGACGGTCCAGTTCATTGCGCCTCCTCGTGTCTCAGTGTCCAGATTTGTAACGCGTCCCGATCGGTGAGCATCCCCGCCGGGCGCCACCCGCCGTGCCACTCGACGCCGGGATCCCCCGCGACACCCACGAGCGCGAGGACGTTGTGCGTCGACGAGAGTCCGCTGTACGCCCGCACGGCCGTATTGGGGACGAGCGCCGGGTCGCCCACCCGAAACGCCTTGACGGGACTGGCGGACCACCCAGCGTTCTGAAAGGTCAGCGTCACGTCGTCGGGCACGATGCGCGTGCCGTCCAGAAACGCCTCGGCACACGCCCGTTGCACCGGGCCGAGGGGCACCGTCTGCAGGCACGCCTCACAATGGAACGTGGACCCTACCGCGAAGATGCGACTCAAGGCGCCTTGGCCGAAGAACGCGGCCGGATCCGTGTCCCGACGCCCGGGCTGTTCGGTTTCGTCGGCGCCCATCGGTTCCGAGTCGATCACGTAGCGCCCGGTCGCGGCGCTGGTCGTTTCCAATTCGCGCACCCGACGCACGCGGTTCCACCGATCCCGTCCGCGATCCAAGTGGATCGTGATGGTGGACCCCGCCGCCATCGTCGCGCCGTCGCCGTCGTTAGCCGGTGTCCCGAGCGCCGTGGGGATCGGCGCCGGCACACGGGCCACCCAGGCGGCCAAGTGCACTGGGTCATGGACCGGATCGGCCTGCGAGGCGTGGTACGGCTCGTTGGCCGCTTCCACGACCGCGCAGTTGTCGGTGGTCGCACAGATCACGCCAGCCCGTTCGATGTAACTGGCGAAGTCGGCATCGGGAATCGCGGCGGTGTTCGCCAGGACCGTGACGTGCACGTAGAGGTCCGCCTCGCGGGCGCGTGCCAGCGTGCGTGGCAACGCCGCGAGTCCGTCGTCCGGCGTGAAATCCGCATCCCAAGTGAACCACCCCTGCGGGAGCATCACGAGCACGCGGACCACGCTGAACCCCGAGGCGCGGGCGGCCGTCATCCACGCCACCGCCTCGGCCTCGTGGCCGCTAGACACCATCGCGTTCAGCCCGAACGCCGTGATACCCCGCCAGATAAACCGTGACCCGTCCGGGTACGTGAGCGCCCGATACTGGGCGGTCAGTTGTCCTCGGACCTGTCGGGGCGGATCTGGCGGGATAACCGTGAGCGTTGCCGCAAGCGTGATGTGGCCGGGGTCGAGGTCGACATGCTGCGAATAGGGCTGATACCCCGACGCCGTAATGGTGAGGTGGGAGGCAGAAAGCGTCGCCGGCACCAGCGTCAACAACGCGAAACCATCCGCATTGGTCGTCCCGACGTGCGGCGCACCCAGGTCGTCGAGCGTGACTGTCGCCCCGTCTACGGGCGTCGCTCCGCTTGTCACGCTGACCCCGACTGTCCGTAGCGTCGGCGGGGCCACAATCGGCGGCGGGTGCGTCTTGCACCCGAGCTGCACGAGCGCCGCGCCGAGCGCCAGGACGAGCCACAGCACCAACCATGGCCACAGCGCACGCGGACGGGCGATTACCATCGTCATTCGGCACTCCGAAGAAACGTGTGGTGGTCGATGACGTTGACGACGGTCATCTGCGCAGCCCACACGGGACACTGAGGCGACGCGTACAGCGTCGTCGTGAGATAGTGGTCGGCCCCGTGCGTAATGTCTGGGAGCCCCCCCAGGAGCGCCCGATGGGCGATGGCGGCCGTCTCCAGCCAGTTGTCGTCGGCCGCCCCAGGCGTGCCGCCATGCAAGGCCGCGTCGGCGCGGGCAAACAGAGCCGTGGTATTGGCGTCGTCGCCCCACCAGCACGAGAATTGATGTTTCTGCAGACAGACGCCTTGAATCGTCTGATGGCGCCGCGTCGCGCGGTTCTTGATGACCCAGCACACCGCGAGTTGGCCGTCGGGGGATTCGCCGCGGGCTTCCGCCCAGACGGTCAGCGCGAGCACGATGCGGGCCGGGAACGTCAGCAACGCCCGTCGAATCTCGTCATGTGACATCTGCGACACGGACCCTCCGCAAAGAAATAGCCACGCCCACCGCGCCGGATTCCTCCGGGTCGGGTGACGTGGCTGGCGTCACAGCCCTCAAGAATCCTCGCGCCCTGTCCGAGCCAGGCCAGGAGCGCACCGCTGATCAGGCGGCGCTCTGGCGCGAGGGATACGTGTTATTTCACGACATGCTGTGTCACCGCCTCGAACAGTCGCGCGAGACTATACAGCACCGTGACCCCGGCGATGCCCATGCCCGTGCCCGTCCACGTCCGCTTGTCGCGGTGCCACGGTTTGAGGTCGGGGACGTCGGGGTCGGGTCGGAGGCTCTCCAGCGTGCCCCGATGCGCGGCCAACTGGCCGCAGCCCCGCACTTGGATCGCGAGGATCTGCTCGGTATGCACGGCGACGGCTTCGGAGTTCTTTTTCGTTTGGCCGTTGAGGATGTCCAGCCGGTCATCAATGCCGTCGACGCGGGCGTCGATGTGGGTCACGATGCGCCCCTCCATCGCCTCCAGCAGCGCCGCCTCGCGGGTCTGGTAGGAGGAGAAGTCCGCGCGGAACCGGCCAAACTCGGCGCCCGTCACGAAGTCGTCCATGAGGCTGCTCCACGCGCCAGCGTGCGGCGCGCATCCGTGGCGGCCCGAGGCCGCCGGGGTCGTGTGTCTAAGCGGCGGGCGTCAACTGTGCCTGCGCGACCGCATTCTCGGCCCAGATCGTGTCGTAGGCGGCCCGACTCTCGGGTAACGCATCCATCCCGAGAATGCCCGCCGCCGACCGCTGGCAGAACCACGCGAGGGCCACGACTTGCGGGTGTTGCTGCGCGAGGTCGTACCACCACCGCAGTTGGGCGCCAGTGGGGGCCGTGCCCCACGTTGCGGCCTGGTCTGTCTCGCGGAACGCCTGCGCGACGAGCATCACCGGCGCCGGTGAGCATGGACGCCACTTCGCCCGCGAACTTCTGCCGCATCGCCGCATCGGTCTGGTCCGTCAACGGCGGCGTGCCGATGAGGGACCAGCCGTGGGCGGCCAGATAACTGTCCAGCCCGAGCACATCTGTTCCATAGTCGGGATACCACAGCCCCGCCCCGAATCCCTGGTCCTCGTTCCACTTCGTCTCAACCCCGATGGTCGGACACCACGGCCACCGCGCCGTGATGCGTTGCACCATCACACGCAGCCGCGGCAGGATGAAGGTTTTGCGCTCCATCATGTCCGTCCCCGCGAGGCACGGCCAACCCATGATGTCAGCGGGGTTGTTACAGCGGTCCCACCACTCCTCCCCCGGCATGAACCCGACGGGCGTAATGCCTTTTGCCACCAGACGCGCCTGCAACCCGGCTAGGTACGTGTCGTAGAGGTTCGGATGGCACAGGTAGTCCGCGTTGTCAGCGGTCATAATGATCGCCGCCAACCCTCGCTGCGCGAGCATCGCGCCGTCAACGCCATCGAGGATGTTGTTGTCGGGCAACACGATCACACTGCCCGGCGGCGTCTGGTCAAGGTCGGCGCGGTAGGTGATCCAGTACGGGATGTGGCGCACGGGGGACGGGGTGGGCATGATTACCATCGATACCCGTCGAAACTAAAACGCTGGTCGTTGGCACTCACCTTGAGATACACGGCTTGATACTCCACCAGAACTGGCGCTGCTTGCGCTAGCCAATAATTCGCCGCCTGTGCATATACATCTGCGTCGTAACTTCCCACAAGCGAGTAGTCGCCAAGAATCCACAGCCGGGACCCCGCCACCGTACTAAGTGTCGTGTACTGCGAGACTCTCACCGGAACTGGCGGAAGCGCAGACGACAAGTCCGTAAGCGTATGGATTGTGGCCGTGAGCGTGCCCGTGTCGTACCCGGCGGGCGGGGCCACGGCGTTGTCGTTGCGGGTGACGTAGACGCAAAATAGCGCATCTGCCGACATATCATCCCACGTCCCATTGTGGCGGCGTTGCAAGATGCCTCTCGCATAGGCGGGGGAAGTGTTGTCCATGCGAATGTTGATGTAATTGGTTGCGTCTGCGACGTTTGAACCTTGCAAGATGAGATGATATTGGGTTCCAGCCGTTACAACATACGGCGTACGAAACACGAAACGAATCCATTGAGCCGACGTACTCACATTTGCCATTGAGACATACGCTGATATTGCTAGCGGCCCATCAACGGGCGTTCCCCCCGAATCACTGTGAATCTCGGCCCACAAATTGCCTGTAGGAGCGAGTGTCTTTTGTACTTTGATGTCAACAAATGGGATTGGCCCTGATGTATCGACCTGAAAGCCCTGCGCTAACTCAGATGAGGTTGCTCCATACCGCAGAGCAACAGATG
>JAPKZP010000350.1 GCA_026393735.1 Acidobacteriota bacterium | reverse complement strand
CGATGGCGGTCGTGATGTAGAAGTTGGACATGCGAGGTCTCGGCACCCGTTGCGTGCCATCGTATCAGGTCCGGGGCGGGCCCGTCCCGGTGCCTGCGCTATACTCGGAACATGCCTTTGTACGAATACAGCTGCACGTCGTGCGGCAGGCGGTTTGAAGTGCTGATGCGCGAGGGCGTCACGCCGGCGTGCCCGGCGTGCCGGAGCGGGGCCGTCGAGAAACAGCTGTCGGTGTTCGCCGTCGGCGCGGCGTCGCCCAAGGCCTCCCCGATGCCGGCTGACAGCCCGTGTGCGGGCTGCCAGAATCCTGCCGCCTGCGGCTTCGGGAACAACTAGGAGTCGAGCGCGCGCTGCGCGTCAGGCCGTAGTTCCTCAGTGAAACAGACGCCGTTCGAGCCTGAGCCGCCGGCCGTGCCGCACGATCGCATGCGTCGCGCGGCCGCGGCGGCTTCGGCGAGCCGTGTCTCGCTGCACCTCGCGGAGATCGACCCGCCCGCGACGGAGCAGGTCCTCGACGAAGGCACGGCTCGCGACGTCGGGGGCGACGGGCTCGATCGCCCCGAGATCGGGCGCGGCCGACGTGACGGTCCAGCGACTGGGGCCGAGCGGCGCTTCGACGAGCAGCCGCCGCAGGCGGATGCCGTGCAGGCGCCCGTCGATGGGTACCGACACTACGGGGAGCACGACGGCGCGAGAGGCCGGCACCGCGCCGCCTGCTCGACGCGCCTGGCGCGGGACCGCGGACGCGGATGCCATCGAGAGAATGCCGCGGCCCACGAAGGCGCGCTGCAGGACCTGCCGGTAGGCGCCTGAGAACAGGGTCGCGTCGGCGGCGGCCAGGTTGGACGCCACCTGGGCGAAGTAGTTGGTGCCGATCCGGGCCCGCGCGATTGCGCCCACCAGGAGCCGGCCGGCGTCGACGGCCACCGACGCGAGGACGTCCGGCGTCGCGCCCCGCAGGTCCACCATGCCCGCGAGCGACTCGAGCCACGCCGCCGTGAACACGCGGCAGAACGAGTGCGGTTCCGACGACAGCACAGCCGCTGGCGCCATTGGGGGCAAGGTCTCCGGCCGCTGGTAGAAGAACGAATTCACGGCGTTTCGCAGACAGTCGGGTTCCACGGCATCGGGATGCGACTGCCGAACGGCCCAGCCCAACTGCTCCGCGAGCCTCGAGATGCGCGACGCCCGCGACAGGCGGCCACCGGTATCCGTCAGCACGGCCGTCCGCACCGACTCGACCTGCAGCGCTGAGAGGATCGCCGTGATGTCCCCGAAGGACTCATGAAACGCGGCTGCCTCGATGCTGGCGGCGTTCCACAGCTCGGGACGCACGGCGTCGAGCACGGCGTGACCCAGTTCATGGCAGAGCACGTCAGGGCTCTCGCCGGAGTAGACGGTCACGCCGCGGACGGTCGCATGGAAGAAACACAACCCCAGCCGGTCGTAGTAGGCATTGAGGTCGACGCCCGCGTCCAGGTCGACACCGAGCGTCCGCGCCGCGGGCCATCGAGCCTCGGCTGGCAGGAGCGGAGCCCAGAAACGAATCGCCCGCGCCAGCGCGTCGGTCGCATTCCAGTAGCGGAACTGGCTGGTTCCCGTCCGGTAGACGCGCGGCGGTGGCTCGGCCCCGCGCAGGGCCAGCCCCAGCCGTGCCTGCTTCACGCTGGGGCTCGGCCGGTTCACTGGTCGCGCGCCGGGTGCGGTTCGCGGATCATCTTCCCAGGCAGCCACGTTGGACATCACAGTCCTCCTCTTGTGACCGCAAGGGTAGAAACTACCCATTCCGGGCTCAACCGATTCTGCACACAGAACGGCGCCTGACTCGACTTCGCGTGCAAGGCCATCGACCGGAGCGCCCGCCAGCTGGGGTCAGACTCCATTGGGCGGGGGTCAGACTCCAGGGTCAGACTCCAGTGCAATTGCTGCGATGCAGTTCCTCAGGTCGACTCTGACCCCATTCCCGGGGTTCAGGACATTTGCAGAAGGGGCCTGGCCCGGCTTTCCACTCAACGTTGGAGATTGGCGAGGGCGAGGGCGAGGTTGCGGCGCAGGCCGGCGACGCCGGCGCGGCGGAGGGCGGTGCCGGCAATGGCGGACTCCAGTTCCGCGTCGGTCAGGGCCGACAGACCTGTCAGCGTGGGCTGGTCGAGTGCGGTGCGCGGCTGCCATTCCGGGCCGGCGCTACGCGCCGCAGAGGCGTTGCAGGGGCACACGTCCTGGCAGATGTCGCACCCGAACACGTGCGACGCCAGGTCCGCCCGCTGGTCCTCAGGGATGTCGCCTCGCACTTCAATCGTGAGGTACGACAGGCAACGGCGGGCGTCGAGCACGCGGGGCTCGACAATCGCGCCAGTCGGACACGCCTCGATGCAGAGCTGGCACGTGCCGCACTGGTCCAGGGCGGGGTCATCGTGATCCAGGTGCAGGCTGGTCACGATCACGCCCAGCAGGATCCAGGATCCCACCTGCGGGTTGATGACGCACGTGTTCTTGCCAATCCATCCCAGCCCGGCGTATTGGGCGTATACCCGTTCCTGCACCGGTCCATCGTCCACGCACCAGCGCGCCTCGACATCGGCGCCGCCCGCCTCGAGCACCCACGCGGTCAGCGCCTGCACGCGTGTGCCCATGACATCGTGGTAGTCGTCGCCCCACGCGAAGCGCGCAATCTGCGCGCGCTCGCGTTCGATGACTTCGATGGAGTAGGGGGCATCGGTGTTGTAGACGCAGGCGACCACGATGACGGACTGGGCGGATGGGAGCCAGCGCCGCACGTCGGCGCGCCGCTTCGCCGTCCGGTTGAGATAGGTCATCCGCCCGCCGTACCCCCGGCGGAGCCACTGCGGAAGAAACGCCAGTTCGGAGAAGTCGAGGGCGGGAGCGATGCCGCAGAGGTCGAAGCCGAGTGCGAGCGCGCGTTGCTTGACGTCAGCAGCGGTGATGGACATAAGAACGTGGGTGCCGGCTGCAGCCGGCACCCACGACGACCCAACCGACTACTTCTTCTTGAGCAGCTGCCGCAACACGTACTGCAGAATGCCGCCATTGCGGAACGCCACGAGCTCTTCCGGCGTGTCGATGCGCACGCGTGCCTCGAACGACGTCACGGCGCCCTTCTCGTCGGTCGCCTTCACCGTCACCGTGCCGCGCGGCGCAAGCGACGTCGCGACGCCCGGGATCTCGAACGTCTCGCGGCCCGTCAGACCCAGCGACGCCACGGACTCCCCTGCCCTGAACTGCAGCGGCAGCAGGCCCATGTTGACGAGGTTGCTGCGATGGATGCGCTCGAAGCTCTCGGCGATCACGGCCTTCACACCGAGCAGCGCCGTTCCCTTGGCCGCCCAGTCGCGTGACGAGCCCGACCCGTATTCCTTGCCCGCCAGGATGACGAGCGGCACGCCGGCGGCTTTGTACCTCATGGCCGCGTCGTAGATCGGCATCACCTCGCCACCCGGCAGATAGGCCGTGACGCCGCCCTCGGTGCCCGGCACGAGCTGGTTCTTGAGGCGGATGTTGGCGAACGTGCCGCGCATCATCACCTCGTGGTTGCCGCGCCGCGCGCCGTACTGGTTGAAGTCCTTCGGCGCCACGCCGTGTGCCTGCAGGTACTTCCCGGCCGGGCTGTCGGCCTTGATGTTGCCGGCCGGGGAAATGTGATCCGTCGTGATGCTGTCGCCCAGCACCGCCAGGACCCGCGCGCCCGCGATGGGCTGCGCGACCGGCGGCTCGAGCGTCAGGCCGTCGAAATAGGGCGGGTTTCGCACGTAGGTCGAATCCGGCTCCCACGCGAACCGGTCGCCCGTCGGCGGCACGATGGCCTGCCAGCGCTCGTCGCCCTCGAACACCTTGCCGTACACCTCGCGGTACATCGCGGCCGTGATCGAGCTGGCGATGCACGCCTGAACTTCCCGTTCCGTCGGCCAGATGTCCTTGAGGTACACCGGCGCGCCCGTCTTGTCCGTGCCGAGCGGCTCGGTCGTCAGATCGATCTGCATCGATCCGGCGAGCGCATACGCGACGACCAGCGGCGGCGACGCCAGGTAGTTCGCCCGCACGAGCGGCTGGACCCGGCCTTCGAAGTTCCGGTTGCCGCTGAGCACCGACGCGACAATCAGGCCGCGCGTCTCGATCTGCGCCGCCACGTCGTCGGGCAGCGGCCCGCTGTTCCCGATGCACGTCGTGCATCCGTAGCCCACGAGGTTGAAGCCCAGGGCGTCGAGGTAGGGCGTCAGGCCCGCTTTCGCGAGGTATTCCGTGACGACCTTCGATCCGGGCGCGAGGCTCGTCTTCACCCACGGCTTGCGCATCAGGCCGCGCTCGACGGCCTTCTTCGCGACCAGCCCCGCCGCGACGAGCACGCTGGGGTTCGACGTGTTCGTGCAGCTCGTGATCGCCGCGACGACGACGGCGCCGTGATCGATCGCCGCGCCGGCGGCGACCGCCGCGCCGCCGCCCTGCGGCGCCCCCGCGGGCTTCTTGCCTTCGGCGATCATCTGCGGCAGCCCGGCGCTGAACTTCGCCTTCGCCGTGGCGAGCGACACGCGGTCCTGCGGCCGCTTGGGCCCCGCCAGCGACGGCTCCACCGTGGCCAGGTCGAGCTCGATGACATCCGCGTAGTCGGCGTCGGCCACCGCGCCGTCCGCGTAGAAGCCTTGCGCCTTCGCGTACGCCTCCACCAGCGCCACGCTCTTCTCGTCGCGGCCCGACAGCCGGAGGTACTCGATCGTCATCTGGTCGATCGGGAAGATCGCCACGGTGGCCCCGTATTCGGGACACATGTTCGAGAGCGTCGCGCGGTCGGCGAGCGTCAGGCTCTTGAGGCCGGGCCCGAAGAACTCGACGAACTTCCCGACCACGCCGTGCTTGCGCAGCCGCTCGGTCACGGTGAGGACCACGTCGGTCGCCGTCGTGCCAGCGGGCGCAGCGCCCACCAGCCGGAATCCGAGCACCGGCGGAATCAGCATCGAGATCGGCTGTCCGAGCATCGCCGCCTCGGCTTCGATGCCGCCCACGCCCCATCCCACCACGCCCAGACCGTTGACCATCGTCGTGTGGGAGTCGG
>JAPKZP010000308.1 GCA_026393735.1 Acidobacteriota bacterium | reverse complement strand
TCGCAGATCATGGAGAACTGGGCGCTCGAGCCCGAGGTGCTGAAGGTGTACGCGAAGCACTACAAGACCGGGGACGTCATCCCGGCGGCCCTCGTCGAGAAGATCAAGAAGGCCGAGCAGTTCGACCAGGGATTCGCCACCGTCGAGTACCTGGCCGCGTCGATCCTCGACATGGACTGGCACACGCTGCCCATGGGCCCGGCGAAGGAGACGACGGCGTTCGAGAACGCGTCGCTGGCGAAGATCCAGCTGCCGCCCGACATCGTGTCGCGGTACCGCAGCACGTACTTCAACCACATCTTCGGGCCGGGCGGCGGTTACGCGTCGGGCTACTACGCCTACATCTGGAGCGAAGTCCTCGACCAGGACGCGTTCCAGGCGTTCCGCGAGAAGGGCCTGTTCGATCAGGCCACCGCGCGCGGATTCCGCACGATTCTCGAGAAGGGCGGTACCGAGGATCCGATGACGCTCTACAAGGCGTTCCGCGGCCGCGAGCCGAGCGTTGAGCCGCTGCTGCGCAAGCGGGGATTGAAGTAGGCACGGCGGCCCGGCCCGCGCGCGCCGGCCGGGCCGCATGCATCTGCCAGTCACGCCGAATGGTATGACCATCAGGTCAAGCGCCGGTTGAACCAGTCACGCTCGCTGGTCCCGGTGGGTTCCAGGAGGCCCGGCCTGGAATTGGCGTGTTTCACTCAGAGTAAACGAGCTTTCCCGCAGGTATTCCCGCTTGACAGAGGCGCGCGGGAGTGGTACTTGTTTGCACGCATAGAGTTCGTTGTGGTCTGACCGGCCGAGGATGATCGCCATGGCAGAAGTCAAGGGACCAGACGCCACGCAGTTGGTCGTTTCTCATGTGCGCGGGATGCTCGACCGGGGCGAATTGCGGCCCGGCGATCGTCTGCCTGCCGAGCGGGAACTGGCCCGCCAACTCGGCGTCAGCCGACCCAGCCTCCGCGCCGGGCTTCGGTCGTTGTCGGTGATGGGGGTCGTGCAGATTCGGCCCGGAGCGGGATCGTTCATCGCCGGGGGCCCGCCGGCCTTCGGCACCGATGCCTTGCGCTTCCAGGCGGCGCTGCACGGATTCACGCGCGACCAGATGTTCCAGGCCCGGCTCGTCCTCGAGGTCGCCGTCGCGGGCATGGCCGCCGGGCATGCCACCTCCGACGACCTGATCGCGGTGAGCGACGAGGCCACCGGGATGTTCGCGTCGATGACGGATCCGCAGATGTTCCTGCGCCACGACATCGAGTTTCATCGCGCGATTGCGGCGGCCTGCGGCAACCCCATCCTGTCGGCCCTGGTCAACATGGTGGCGGAGCAGTTCCGCGAGCAGCGGCAGCGCACGATCGACCGCGCGAGCGACCTCAAGGAGGCCGCCGACGAGCATCGCGCCATCTACCTCGCCCTGCGCGCGCACGATGCGGAGCGCGCCCGGCGCGCCATGCGCGATCACCTGGAACGAGCCTATCGCGACCAGCAACGTGAGGACCAGCGCGCCGACCCCACGGCCGGCCCGCCCGTGGGGCCTGAGGCGTCAGTGGAGCCGGGCACGTCCTGACACGGCTCGATCACCCACCACGGACACATCTGAAGGGGACTCGCATGTCGGACAGCGAAACCGCAATCGGCAAGTACCGCTGGGTGATTTGCGCGCTGATCTTCCTGGCCACGACGATCAACTACATCGACCGCCAGATCCTCGCGCTCATCAAGGAGTTCCTCGACAGGGAACTCGGGTGGACCAACGAGCAGTTCGGGCTGGTCAATTCCGCCTTCCAGGCGGCCTACGCCGTCGGCCTGTTCGTGTTCGGCTGGTTCATCGACAAGTACGGCACCAAGATCGGCTACGCGACGTCGATCGCGCTGTGGAGCGTGGCGGCGATGGCCCACGCGCTTGTCGCGTCGGTCGGCGGCTTCTTCGCGGCGCGCGTCTTCCTGGGGGTCAGCGAAGGCGGGAACTTCCCGGCCGCGATCAAGGCCGTGGCGATGTGGTTTCCGCGGCGCGAGCGCGCGTTTGCCACGGCCATCTTCAACTCGGGCACCAACGTCGGGGCGATCATCGCGCCGGCGCTCGTGCCGTTCATCGCCATCACCCTCGGGTGGCGGGCGGCCTTCGTCTTCGCCGGCATCCTGGGATTCCTCTGGCTCCTGCTGTGGTTTCCGTTCTACGACGTGCCGGAGAAGCGGCTGAGGCACTCCCGGGCGGAACTCGACTACATCAACAGCGACAAGGGCGATACCGGCGGGGACACGCCGATGGGTTGGGCCCGCGCCCTGAAGTACCGGCAGACCTGGGGCTTCATCATCGCCAAGTTCCTGACGGATCCGGTCTGGTGGTTCTTTCTGATCTGGCTGCCCGCGTACTTCCTGCAGACGCGCGGCCTCGACATCAAGAAGAGCTGGCTCCATCTGGTGACGATCTACGCGATTGTCACCGTGCTGAGCATCGCCGGCGGCTGGCTCACGGGCGCCTTCCAGAAGCGCGGGTGGACGGTCACGCGCGCACGGAAGACCGGGATGTTCCTGTTCGCCTCCTGCGTCCTGCCGATCCTGTGGGCCACGCGGGTCGGCGACTGGCCGGCCGTGCTCCTCATCGGCCTGGCCGGGGCCGCGCACCAGGCCTGGTCCGCGAACCTCTTCACGACCGCTTCCGACGTGTTTCCCAAGAAGGACGTCGGGACCATCGTCGGACTCGGGGGCATGGCCGGGTCATTCGGCGGCATCCTCTTCCCGTGGTTCTCGGGCCGGTTGATCGATCAGTTCAAGGCGACGGGCGACGTGACGGGGGGCTACGCGATCCTCTTCGGGATTTGTGCGTCGGCGTACCTGGTGTCGTTCGCGATCCACCACCTGCTGGTGCCGAAGCTGGAGCCGCTCGAATTGTAGATGCCGGGCCTCAGCGTGGGCGGCGCGCGCGAAGGAGTGTGCGATGAAACGAATGGCCTGTGCGGCCTGTGCGGTGATCGCGCTCGCAGGAGTGGTGCGCTCCCAGGGGCAGCCGCCGGTCGTGCCAGGGGCACCCCCGGGCCGCACGGCGATCTACCGCGACGGCTGGATCGACCTGAACAAGAACGGCACGAAAGATCTCTACGAAGACCCCGCCGCGAGCCTCGACGCGCGCCTCGACAACCTGCTGGCGCAGATGACGCTCGACGAGAAGACGTGCCAGCTCGCCACGCTCTACGGCTACAACCGGGTCCTGAAGGATCCGCTGCCGACCGCAGCCTGGAAGACCGAAGTCTGGAAGGACGGCATCGGCAACATCGACGAGCACGCCAACGGCGTGCGCGGCGCCGGCGAGGAGTACGCCACGCCGCCGTCCCGCCACGCCGAGGTGATCAACACGGTCCAGCGTTTCTTCGTCGAGGAGACGCGCCTGGGCATCCCGGTGGACTTCACGAACGAAGGCATCCGCGGCCTGTGCAACTGGGGCGCCACGTCGTTTCCGGCGCAGATCGGCCAGGGCTGCGCCTGGGACGCCCCGCTCGTCCGGGAGATCGGACGCGCGACGGGCCGCGAAGCCCGGGCGCTCGGGTTCACCAACGTCTACGCGCCCATCCTCGATCTCGCGCGCGATCCGCGCTGGGGCCGCGTCGTCGAGACCTACGGCGAGGAGCCGTTTCTGGCATCCACGCTCGGCGTCGAAATGGTGAAGGGCCTGCAGGAGCAGGATGTCACGTCGACCGTGAAGCACTTCGCCGTGTACAGCGTGCCGAAGGGCGGCCGCGACGGCGCGGCGCGCACGGACCCGCACGAGACGAGGAGCGAAATCGAGAATGTCCTGCTCGCGCCGTTCCGCGCCGCGTTCACGAAGGG
>JAPKZP010000708.1 GCA_026393735.1 Acidobacteriota bacterium | reverse complement strand
CGTGCAATGACGGCTCTACGTCTACGATGTCCCGCGCGCCGACGAATTCGTGCGCGCGCCCGACTTGAATCTCGTCGGGTTCCGAGTGCAGAAGGTCTTCGGGCTCGGAGGAAGCCGGAAGCTGGACCTGTCGGCGGACATTCTCAACGCGTTCAACGACGACTCGTTCTACGAAGTCTCGAGCACCGTCGTCCCGTCCGCCACGAAGGCGTACCTGCAGGGCATCACGTTCGTTCCCCCGCGGCGGGTGAACATCGTGGTCAAACTGTGGTTCTGACGTAATCCAGTGGGCGCGGGGCGCCGGCCCCGCGCTCACACCTCGTTCGGTCCCTTCTCGACCTCCGCCAGTAGTGTCCGCGCATCGCCGAAATCCGGCTTGACCGTCAGCGCGCGGCGCAGCGCCTCGGCGGCGGCCTTCCGATCGCCTGCCTTGTACCGAGCGAGGCCCAGGTTGAACCAGAACTGAGCATTCCCCGGGTCCAGCCTCGACGCGCGCTCGAAGGCCGCGGCTGCGTCAGGAAAGCGGCCCGCCCCGCCAAGCAGCATCCCGCGCTGATTGTGGGCGCCAGCCTCGCCCGGGCGGAGGGCGATAGCCGCGTCCACTTCGCCAAGCGCATGCGTCGCATCACCAGCGTCGCGGTACAGGGACGACAAATTCATGCGAACGTCGAAGTCACCGGGCTCCAGCGCCCTGGCCGTTTCGTACTCCGCCCTCGCGGCCGCGAGATCGCCGCGGGACCGTGCGATGAAGCCCAGATAGGAGTGGAAGTGGAAGTTGGCCGGATCCCGCGCGAGACCCTCCCGCAGGACCGCCGCAGCGGCGTCGTACTGGTTGAGCGCGAGGTGCGCCCTCGAGAGGTCGATGTAGGACGGGGCGTAGGTGGGCAGCTTCCGGATGGCCGCCCGCAGCGGTTCAACGGCCTGCGCGGGGCGGCCCTGCCGCAGGAGCGCCACACCAAGATAGTAGTACACGTCGAACGCCGCGCGCCCGGTCGCGGCAGCCGCCTGGAACTGCATCACAGCGGCCGGCAGGTCGCCGCGGTCGTACGCATCGAATGCCCCGCGGACGCGACGCGTGTAGGCCTGGAAGTTCTCGATCTCGTCTTTCGGGTCGGCCCGGCCGCCGCTTCCGCCACTGCTGACGTAGCCCAGGCTGGCCAGGCGGCGGAGCGTTTCCGGATCGAGCGCAGGACTCGCGACGCCAACCACGGCCGACTCGGGGCTGTCGCCGAGCGTGTCGAAGAGCCGTGACCGCAGGCCCGCCACACGGCGGCCCTCGGCTGCGAACAGGTTGTTCCGCTCCCCGGGATCGCGCGTGAGGTTGTACAGCTCCGGTCTCGGAGCCTCGATGTACTTCCACCCGTCGCGCCGAATGGACCGCAGGTCGGCGCAGTCGAAGTGCAAGCGCGGGAATAGGGTTTCGGCGTACGCGCTGCTCCCAGTGTCAGGGCCGCCGGCCGTCCGAAGTGCCAGTGCCAGGGATCGGCCGGGCAGAGTAGGGCTGGCGGCAGTCCCGCCCGAGATGAGATCGAGAATGGTGGGCAGGAGGTCGATGCTTCGGGCGAGCGTGTTCGATCGCAGGCCGCCGGCGAGCACTCCGGGCCACCGGATGATGAGCGGCACCCGCACCGTGGTGTCGTAGAGTAAGAACCCATGCTCGGCCTCGCCGTGCTCGCCCAGGCCTTCGCCATGGTCGGAGGTGACGACGACGAGCGTGCGGTCGCGAATCCCAAGCCGGTCCAGCCTCGACAGCAGGAGACCGAGCACCGCGTCCGTATATGCCACTTCGCCGTCGTACGGACGGCCTGCATAACGGGCGGCGTAGGGAGGCGGCGGCGAGTAGGGGGAATGCGGATCGTAGAAGTGCACCCAGGCGAAGAACGGCCGCGTGCCCGAGGCGGCGCGCTCGATCCACGGACCCGCACGCCGTTCGACCTCGCCGGCGCTCCGCTGATGTTCGGCCAGGAGGGT
>JAPKZP010000491.1 GCA_026393735.1 Acidobacteriota bacterium | reverse complement strand
TGCAGGCGCGCGCCGCCTTCGAGATCCATCTGCAGCTTGCGCGCGGCGTCCTGCACGGCTCGTCCACCCAGCACCGTCGCCCTCGATGCCGTCGTCATGCCGCACGGCGTGGGGTAGTCAGTGTCGACGGCGGTGTGCACCATCTGCGGGTCGATGCCGATGATGTCGCACAGGCACTGGATCATGGCCGTGAAGAAGCCCTGACCCATTTCCGTGAATCCGGTGTGAATCGTCACGTGCCCGCCGACGCCGACTTCGAGGACGGCCTGGCCGTGCTCCGGCACGCCGTTGCCGATCCCGACGTTCTTGATGCCGCAGGCGATGCCCGCGCGCGGGGACGCGTAGTACGCCTCCTTCACCGCGAGCAGCGTCTGCTTGAGGCCGACCGGCCGTTCGAGCACCTGGCCCGTGCAGAACGTATCGCCCGCGTCGAGGGCGTTGCGCCAGCGGATCTCCCAGGCGTCGATCCCCACGCGCTCGGCGAGGATGTCCAGCATGCTCTCGATGGCGAACGCCGACTGGTTGGCGCCGAAGCCTCGCATGGCGCCGCACGGCAGGTTGTTCGTGTAGACCGCCAGCGATTCGATGTCGACGGCCGGGACCTTGTATGGTCCGGCCGCGTGACCGGCTGCGCGCTCGAGGACTTTGGCGCCGACCGACGCGAACGCGCCCTTGTCGCCGACGATCCGTGCCCGCAGCGCCGTCAGGCGCCCGTCGCCGTCGCATCCGACCGTATAGGTCAGTCTCATCGGGTGCCGCTTGGGGTGCAGCCGGATGCTCTCCTCGCGCGACAGCGTGGCTTTGACGGACCGGTCCGTGAGGGCCGCCATCAGCGCGACCTGGCCCTGGATGCTGAGATCCTCCTTCCCGCCGAAGGCGCCGCCATTCGCGACGAGGGTGACGTGCACCTTGTCCTCGGTCACGCCGAGGATCGACGCGATCTGGCGACGATCGTCGAAGACGCCCTGCCCCTGGCTGAACACTTCGAGGGCGTACCCGCCGGGGACGGCGACGGCCGACTCCGGCTCGAGGAAGGCGTGCTCGATGCGTTGCGTCTCGAACGTCCGCGTCTCGACGACGGCGGAGGCGGCGAGCGCCGCGTCCACGTCGCCGCGGCGGATCTCGGATCGGGAGAGCAGGTTCTCGTGCCCGGCATGGACCCGCGGCGCCTCCGGCTTCAGGGCATCGTCCGGCGAGAAGACACCGGGGAGTTCGTCGTAGTCCAGCCGGATGAGCGACACGGCCTCGCGCGCGGCGCGTTCGCTCGCGGCGACCACGCCGGCCAGGATGTCGCCGATGCAGTGCGTGGTTTCGCCTTCGGCGACGAAGATCGGCCAGTCGCGGGAAAGGAGTCCCTGGTAGCGCTCGCCGGGCACGTCGCGCGCCGTCACGACGCGCACGACACCGGGAACCCGCACGGCCTCGGAGGCGTCGATGCGCCGCAGCAGGATTCGTGGCTTCGGCGAGAAGAGGAACGCCCCGTACAGCACGCCTTCGATGCGCATGTCGTCGACGAACGGCCGCTCGCCGAGCACCAGCGCCTCAGCGTCCTGACGGGGAAGATTCGACCCGATCTTGCCGCTGTAGTCTGGCTCGGGCATCGGTTCGCCCCTGAGCCCGCGCGCGGCGAGATCGATGGCGTCGACAATCTTCACGTACCCCGTGCATCGGCACACATGGTTGTTCAGGGCCTCGGCAATCTGGCGCCGGGTCGGCTCGGGGTTGTGGTCGATCAGGTGCTTGGCGGCGACGACGATGCCCGGGATGCAGAAGCCGCACTGCAGGCCGCCGGTCACGGCAAAGGCGCGTGCGAAGATGTCCCGCTCGTGAGGCTCGAGCCCTTCGAGCGTGACGATATTCGCGCCCTCGGCCTTGTGAGCCGGGACGACACACGAGGACAGCGCGCGGCCGTTCACGAGGACCGTGCAGCAGCCGCACGAGCCCTGCGGGGCGCAGCCGTTCTTGGGCGAAATCAGGCCAGCCTGCTCGCGCAGGACCGCCATCAGCGACAGATGATCGTCAACCCGGGCGGTGAAGGGCTTGCCATTCAGCGTGAACTCGATCGATCTCATGGCGCCAGTATCCGTCACCTCGTCACTCCACGAACAGGGCGTTGATGAAGTGTATCCGGCCTGGACGCAGAAGTGCATCCATCAGCAGGCGGAGTGTCATGTAGTGTGCAAGGTCAACTCTGGCGGGATTCGCCGAACCTCGCAGCCGCGCCGAGCGGATCTCGTGCGTGTGCCAGTCGATCTCGAGCCTGGCCGCGCCCGACATCATGACCGCGACGTCGGAATCAGCCGGTCTGGAGAGCGCGAATTCGCCGCCGTCGAGCCGGCCCCTGATCGCGAATCCCTGCCCATCGCGGACCAGGAGATAGCCGGAGAGCGGCGCCGCCAGCCGCCAGGAATCCTCGCTGCCGAACAGCCGCGGTTTCTCCAGGTACGGGCCGCCATCCTCCGGGCAGAACACGTCGCAGTTGCCGCACTCGTTGCAGGCATCGGCGAAAATGACAATTTGCGTGGGCTTCATCGCACGATAGAGTCGCCGGTCGACTTCGCGCCATTCCGCGTCGGTCACCTCGATGACCGGCAGATCGCCGAGGAACGGTTCCGCGTCGACTTCGAAGACCGCGTCGTTGGGGCACGCCGGCACGCACTTGCTGCAGCTGACGCAATCCCACAGCCACAGGCGCGTGCCCAGCTTGCGTGGCGCCTTCCGGTTCTGCTCGGACCGGTAGCGTTGGTCCCCGAGCGCCTGGTCCAGCAGGGCCCGGGCATTGTGCCGCACCGGATCGTCCACGCCGGGCGCGACGGCCCGGACGAAATCGGGAATCGTCGCCGCGTGCAGTTCGCGCATCCGGCCCTCGAGATTCGTCAGATACCGCGACAGACGTCCGTAGCCGCCGGCGCGGAGCAGGTCGGTACACGTCGTCACCGGCACCAGGCCCGCCGCGATGCACGCCGTGACGTTGCGGGCATCGACACCCGCCGAGAACGAGATCTGCAGGCTCGGTCCGCAGGCCTCCCGCCACTGGAGCGACAGCGCCGCATGCAGCGCGTGCAGGGGCTGGCCCGACAGGTACTGGACGGACTCCTTGAGGAACGTGCCCGCGTTGACGACCTCCAGCGTGTTCCCGCACTTCACGCCGACACCCACGCCCCGCCGGGCGCCGAGCGCCCGCAGGCGTCCCATCATGTCCAGGGCTTCGTCGAACGGCAGGCTGCGCTCGTAGCAGCCGGGATTGACCTGGACGTCGTGATAGCCCAGCACCTCGTGCAGGATGTGCTCGACGCGCGCGCGGCCGAGCATCGGCGGGTTCAGCTTGATGACCGTGTGGAGCCCGAGCTCGTCGATGAGGAACTCGCCAATCCGCTCGATTTCGCCGGCGGGCGTGCCGTGAAACGTAGAGAGCGTCACGCCGGACGACAGGTTGGTCCGGTAGGGCAGGTCGCGCAGGCCGGCGAACTCGTCGGGGATCTCCGCGCGCACCGCGTCGACGATGGCCGAGGCATCGCGCATCGACGCGAGCCAGCGGCGCATCGGCTCGCTGCGGATGCCGGCGAGGTCGTAGCCGACGCTGATGTCGAATACCGTGCCGTCGGCCTGCCCGGCTGACCCCAGTACGCCCCAGGCGTCAAGCGCCTGGATGAGCATCGAGGCCTTCACGTACTCGCGCACCGACAGATCGAGCC
>JAPKZP010000557.1 GCA_026393735.1 Acidobacteriota bacterium | reverse complement strand
GTCGAACGCGGCCGTGCTGCGCCGGTTGCAGCGCGAGCCGGTGGCCGACGTGTGCATGTCAGTCGTCACCAAGTCCGAACTGCTCTACGGCGTAGAAGTGTCGCCGCGACATGCGCAGGATGCGGCGGCGCTTGCCGCGTTCCTCCCCTACGTCGAAGTGCTGGACTTCCCCGACGACGCGGCGCCCCACTACGCGGAGATTCGCGCTGATCTGAAGAAGCGCGGCTTGCCCATCGGCGCCAACGACCTGTTCATCGCCGCGCACGCACGCGGCCTCGGCCTGACGCTCGTGACCAACAATACGGCGGAGTTCAGTCGAGTCACGGGCCTCCGCGTCGAGAACTGGACCCAGCCACCGCGTCGTGTCCGTTAGCGCCATTCAACCAGCAGACTCGAAACGAACGGTTCGGTGGGAACAATCGCTTCGGGCGGGTTGAGCGGCTTGCCATGAGCGAGGCGAAGCCCTCGGAGCGCCTGGGAGTCGAACCCGCTGCGATCACTGATTCTAAAGGACTTACGGCGTTTTCAAATTCTGCCGATCCTCAGATTCCTATCCTTTGCCGTGGTGAACCCCCAAATTGCCCCCAGCGAAAATCGCGCTTGACAGGGTTCCTGATCGAGGACACGTCCATGGCACCCTGCGGCGTCCCCGGTTGGCTGCTCGTGGTTTACGACCTCCAGGCGGTCGCCGCCCGTCGAAGGGTCTCAGACGGCAGCTCGCCAAAGCAGTCCCGGTAGGCGCGGGAAAACTCCCCGAAATGCCAGAAGCCCCCGTTGAGCGCCTCCGCCGAGACTGTCGTCGATCCAAGAGTCGCCGTCAGCAGCGCCTGGCGCACCCGGTGCAGTCTGACCCGGGTCAGATAGGCCACCGGCGTCATGCCCATGATTTCCTTGAAGGCATACTCCAACGAGCGTTCGCTCGCCCCTGCGGCCTTACAGAGGTCGGTCACGTAGAGACGATCGCCCATGTGTGCCAGCGCGTAGTCTTCCGCGGCCTTGACGATGCGACTCTGAGCCCTGCGCGTGTCGTCCCTGCGAGGCGGTTTGAAGTCCGTCGTCGCGCCGAGGGCGGCCAGAAGCGCCTCCAGGAGCTCGACCTGCGCGGCGACACGTGTTTCCCTCCGATCGTTGAACAACTCCGGTCGGCGCTCGGCTGTCGTCACCAGGCGCTTGCCCCACGTGAAGAAGCGGCGCACCGAGGCAGGATTCCGCTGCAGAATCTCCGCACCTCGAGGGATGGAGAGGCTCGCCTCCCGCTGCCGGCCCCGGAGGTGGGCTGTCAGCTCGGCCGGCGTGAACGCGGCGAACACGCTTTCATATCCGGGTTCCACAACGAATGCCATTTCGGCTCCAGCCGAGGCAGCCCACATCGTGCCGGGCCGTAAAGGCAGGCCGTTCACCGACGAACCCTTCCCGCGCGGGCCGCACGTGCCGTAGCCCACGAGGCCGGGGCTCATCGTCGTACGAGTGCGGACTCGGTGGTTGGTTCGGTGGTACACAACCAAGGCCCCCTCGAGGCGAACGATGACCCGCCTCGCCCGAAGGCCGGGCGACGTCAGCTTCACCAGATCCCAGTCGGCAACCTCGAGGGTCTCGCCGGACGTCGTCGGATCGGTGATTTCGACGACGATCGGCTCGTTGACCTGTTCGCGGAGAGTCACGGTCCGGTATGGCTGGCCTGCCTCGGGGCGCCGCGACAGCTCTGACCGGTGCCGCCGACATGCACGCCCTCTATATGCGAGACGGCGTGCGGGGGGAGTGAGACCGGAGTCCTCCAAGACGCCCGGCGCTTCCAGGTGGGACTCGCTAATTCACGCGGCGAATGTGCGCCAACACGGGATTGAGCCACCTCTCAAGCAGTTGGTGCGCTTCTTCGAGGCCGGCGACAACGCTCACCTGCCGAGCCTCCCTGCGGTAGGCGACAGCCAGCGCGGCCGGCGGCGGTGGCACACGCTCGGGAACCTCGTGCGTCGCCCGGCGGAGGAAGACGCGCCGGACGGCCTCACGCAGCAGACGCGCGTTCACACGCTCATGCTCGCGGATGAGCAGGAGGTCCACGAGATCTCGAGCGCGCGTGGTGCCACCACCCTTGTAGGTTCGCGTGTACGCGTGGAGCTTCTCCGCGATCTGCCGCTCGATCGGAATCAACAAGATCTGGAATGGGTCCAGGCCTAACTCGGTCAGGAGTCCCGTTCGCCACGCAGGTTGGGCATCCCAGGGATCGGGCGGGGCGATCGTGACATCCACCTGGAGCGGCTCGAACGGCCGCCCGGCGATCGAACTCTCCAGCTTGTACCGCACCGCCAGACCAACGCCCGCTTCGCGGAGCTCCTCGCTGCCGACGAGGGCGAAGCCAAAGTGGTCGCCGAGGTCCTCGATCGCGGCGCGTTGGAGATCGGCACGGGCCGCCTCGGCGCTGGCGCCGGACCACGTAGGCAGGCGCGGTGAGCCGACGGGCGCGTTCGCGCAGACTGGCCTCGACCGCTACTCGAAAACCAGCAGGCGTCGCGTACTCACGCACCGGGGCCGGCCTCCTGGATCGCCCGTGCGAGCAGCTGTCGGACTCGCCTGGCACGGCGCGTCACGGCGACGCGCAACTCGTTCGGAGACACGAGACCCGTCGCGAGCGCGCGCCCGGTCGCTTCGATGACGATGCTGGGGTCGGCACCGATGTCGGCGACATCGGCGATGGTCCGAGCGGGCGACGTCAGCTGCACGCCGAAGCGAGTCGTCACCTCGTTGCGGCGCAGCGGAACGGTAGTCGTGTGCAGCACCACCGCGGAGGCGGGCTGCGGAGCCCGCGGTCGGTACTTCCGGGGCACCGTGAGGTGAATCTCATGCGACCTGGACGACGCCATGTCGTGCAGCGCGAGCGCCGTGTCGTGGGACACCACGGCGCGATGGGGAACCAGCTTCAGCCACGCCGCCACCACGTCCTCGTGCGGACCCACCGGTACGCCGGCGAGGCGGTAGAAACCTCGGCTGATTCGTTCGACGTGCTGAGCGGCGACATGGTGCACGAGACTGCGGGCGCTGTAGCCCAATTCGCGGGCCTGCGCCGCGGTGAAATAGCCAGCCTGACCAGCCGCCAGTCCGAAGAGCTGTTGGAGCCTGTCCGTCGGCGTACCCTTCATCGATGTAGTCGCCATGTCCCACGTAGTATACCTCATACGTAATCAAACAGGGACACAACGTGGGATTCTGGTTCAAGAGCCCGAATGGAGGCGGACCCCGAGCGCGTGACAGGCACTCTACAAGGGCCGCGAATTCGCGAGTCACTCCGCGTCGTCATGCCTGAAGTGGCATATACCGCGTCCGAGGAAAGCTCAACTCGCGAGCCTCATCGGCCAGGTCATCAAGAAGCGGCGCCTTACTCAGGCGGCGGCCGCAGCCCTGATGGGCGTCGATCAGCCGAAGGTGTCGGCGCTATCGAACGGACGAATTGCCAGCTTCTCGAGCGAGCGCCTGATGCGCCTCCTCACCGCGCTCGGTCGCGACATCGACATCATCGTCAGACGCTCGTCCGGCAGGAAAGTCGAGGGCCGGATCCGCGTGATGGAGGAAGCCCACCCGCAGTTGCTC
>JAPKZP010000421.1 GCA_026393735.1 Acidobacteriota bacterium | reverse complement strand
GGTGGCCTCGCCGATCACCACGGCGTCGACGGCGTCGGCCGCCCGGGGCTGCGCGACGTCCGCAGCCTGCAGCTGACGCGCCACGTGCTCAACGGTTTCGACCGCCTCCAGCTCCTTCGTGGACGCGACCCCCAGATCCTTGAACTTGCGGGCCGACACGAGCACGCGACCCTCGAGAGACGCCACCGTGCTGTTGTACGACTCCACGGCGGCATTCAGTTTTCGGCCCAGGCCCGAGACATGATCGCCCATCGTGCAGAGTCGTTCGTAGAGTTCCTTGCCGAGATCGCGAATGCTCTCGGCGTGGCGCGCGAGCTTCTCCTGCTGCCACCCGAGCGCGACGGTTCGCAACAGGGCCAGCAGTGTCAGCGGACTGGCGGGAATCACGCGATTCGCCGCGCCGTACTCCAGCAGTTCGGCATCGTGCTGGAGCGCCGTGCTGAAGAACGGCTCCGCCGGCAGGAACAGGACAACGAAGTCAGGTGCATCCGGGAACTGTTCCCAGTAGGCCTTGCTGGCCAGGCGGCGCACGTGCTCGCGCACCTGTGCCGCATGTTCTCGCAGCTTGCTTTCGCGCGCCTCCGGTTCCGTCTGCTCGTACGCGGCCTGGTAGGCGGACAGCGGGGCCTTGGCGTCGATGACGATGGTCCGACCGCCCGACAGCCGCACCACCATGTCGGGCCGCTGGGAGCCCTGCTCGTTCGTGACGGAAAACTGCTCGCTGAAGTCGCAGTGCTCCTCCATGCCCGCCATCTCGACGACGCGCCGCAGCTGCACCTCGCCCCACCGGCCGCGAACATGGGGTGCACGCAGGGCGTTGGCCAGGCTCCCGGTCTCCCGATCCAGATGTTCCAGCTGTTCCTTCAAGCCGCCGAACGCCTCACGGCGAGCCTCTTCGACCGCAGCGAGCGTCGTTTCGACCTTGCCGAGTTTCTCCCGCATGGGCTCCAGCACCGCGTCAATACTGCGGCGCCGCCCGTCGAGGTCGGTGGTCGCCTCGGAACGGAACTCCTGGAACTTCGTGGTCGCCAGGGTCAGGAACGCCTGGCTGTTGTCCTTCAGGGCGCCGGCGGCGAGCGATGTGAAGGCCTCGCGCAGGGCCTGCCCGGCGCGCTCAAAGTCGCTCACACGCTCCCTGGCCGCCAGCCGCTCGGCCTGAAGCAAGGCCTCGAGACCGGCTCGCTCCTGCCCCGTGACGCGCAGATCCGCCGCCTGAGCGTCGAGCGCACGCCGCGCTGTCTGGAGGTCCGCGTCTCTTTCGCGCACGGCGCGTTCGAACCCGGCCGACCGCTCTTCTACCTGCTCGACTCTGGCCTGCAGCGAAGCTTCGGCGAGTGCGACGGCCTGGCGCGCGCGGCTCCTCGCCACGAACCAGGCCATGGCCGCACCTGCCAGGAGCCCGGCGAGGGCGGCAATCAGAATGTCGATCGAAACGGACATAGGGTCTGATGATGGACCGCCGCTGGCTCGCGGTCAAGCCGGGCGAACAGGCGGGAGACCCCGTTCAGGCCGGCGATTGCGCGAGCGCCGACGCTCGGGATAAGGTAGCGCCATTGCCGCCGTTTCGGAGGACCTATGAGCGACCATGCGCGACACGACCTCGACCGCAGGGACTTTCTGAAAGCCGGCGCCGCCGGGGCGGCCGCCGCGCTCGCCACCATGCGCGCGCACGCCGCCGAGCGCCAGGGAGCTCCGGGCGCGGACAGCCTGGAATTCCGCGTCAAGCCCATCGACCCGGTCCGCATCGGGTACGTCGGCGTCGGGCTGCAGGGCTCGTCCCACGTCCAGAACCTCCTGCACATCCCTGGCGTTGAGATTCGGGCGGTGTGCGACATTGTGCCCGAGAAGGTCGCACGCGTGCAGCAATGGGTGGTTGATGCCGGGCAGCCGAAGCCGGAGGGCTACGCGAACGGCCCCGAGGACTTCAAGCGCCTCTGCCATCGCAACGACCTCGATCTGGTGTACACGGCGACGCCGTGGGAATGGCATGTTCCGGTGTGCGTGGCGGCCATGGAGGCCGGCAAACACGCCGCCACGGAGGTGCCGGCCGCCTATACGATCGAGGACTGCTGGCGCCTGGTCGAGACAGCGGAGCGGACGCACAAGCACTGCATCCAGATGGAGAACTGCTGCTACGACCGGCCCGAAATGCTCTGCCTGAATCTGGTGAAGAAGGGCCTCCTGGGAGAAATCCTCCATGCCGAGGCAGGCTACTGCCACGACCTGCGGGCGATCAAGTTCGAGAACAAGGACGAGGGCCTCTGGCGGTTGGCCCACTCCATCAGCCGGAACGGCAATCTCTATCCAACCCATGGGCTGGGCCCCGTCGCGCAGTGCCTGGACATCAACCGCGGGGATCGCTTCGACTACCTCGTGTCGGTCAGCAGCCCGTCTCGAGGCCTGCAGGCCTATGCCGCGAACACGTTCGGCGCGACGGACTCCCGCGCGACGCGCACCTACAAGCTCGGGGACGTCAACGTCAGCCTGATCCAGACCGCGCTCGGGAAGGTGATTACGCTCTATCACGACACCAACCTGCCCCGTCCGTACAGCCGCATCCATCACGTCCAGGGCACGCAGGGGCTCTTCGAGAAGTACCCGAATCGCGTGTATGTGGAAGGCCGCGGCAAGAACGACCAATGGGACGATCTCGCTGCGTACCAGGAGTTCGACCATCCGTTGTGGAAGACCGAGGGTGATCGCGCCAAGGGGGCCGGGCATGGCGGAATGGACTATCTCGAGGACTACCGGCTGATCTCGGCCCTGCGCAACGGTCAACCCCTCGACATGGACGTGTACGATGCGGCCGCCATCAGCGCCGTCACGCCCCTCAGCGAGCAGTCCGTCGCCAGGCGCGGCGCACCCATGGCGTTTCCGGACTTCATGAAGGGCCGGTGGAAGACGCCGCGTGTCCTGCACGTGATGGAACTGCTGTAGTTATCGCGCACCGCCACGGGCGTGGCTAAACGCCACGCCTGTGGCACTTCGCACCAGCCGACCGGCGCCCCTCTCTGCGTTCGTTGACGATCCTGCCCGTTCTTCGCCTATTCCGCTTACGTCTGGACGGCACCCCTCTTGCAATCCATCCGTGCGTCTGCCCGATGCCCTGAGGCGCAGGCGGGGTTGATTGCGGCACAGATCGACCGCAGGCTCCTGATGACCGGGCACGTTCACAAAGAGGTTCGATTCTATGAAACGTCAATCCCTGATCTCCTTGATGGCTCTGCCGGCACTCCTCGTCGCTCTGGCGGCTCCGTCGTTTGGCGCTGTCAAGCAGGCAACGCAGAAGACCACCACCACGACGACAACCGCGCAGGCGGCCCAGACGACCCAGCCGGCCGAACTGGTCGACATCAACAGCGCCACCAAGGAACAGCTGTCGGCCCTGCCGGGCATCGGCGATGCCTACGCGCAGAAGATCATCGCCGGCCGCCCGTACAAGCAGAAGACCGAGCTGAAGACGAAGAACATCGTGCCGACTGCGACGTACAACAAGATCGCCAAGCTGATCGTCGCGAAGCAGGCGACGCCGCCTCCTCCGGCAAAGTAAGCGACCCCGGCGAACGCCCCGGCGCCCCGAAACGGGCCTTTCCCGTCTGTCGGGGCGTTCGCGTGTACGCGGCGCACGAGGGCCAGTCACCGCGGGGGTAGAATGCAGGATATGCCGCTCCTTTCGGAACGCC
>JAPKZP010000172.1 GCA_026393735.1 Acidobacteriota bacterium | reverse complement strand
TTCAAGTTGGGGTTCCCCAAAAACGACCGCCATCTACAAGTCCCGATCATGCATCGAACGCCGGTACTGTTGGGGCGTCGTGCCGAGGTGCTGGCGGAAGGCGCGGAACATGCTCTTGGCGGTGCCGAAGCCGGTCATTTCGGCGATGGCGGTGATCTTGTCGGCAGTCTCGCGCAACAGGCGCTGGGCGTGCAGGAGGCGCATACGGTGAATCTCCTGGAGCGGGGTGCGACGGAGGTGTTTGGTGAACGCTTTGTGGAGGCCGCGCTGGGAGAGCGCGGCGACGCGGGCAACTTCAACGACGGTGATGGGTCGGTGGACGTTGTCCCAGATGAACCGCAGTGCACGGGCAACGCCGACGTGTGGCACGGCGAGGATGTCGGTGCTTTTGCGGGTGACGAGACATTTGGGCGGCACGAGCGTGCGGGCCGGGATGCGATGGCCGCGCAGGCGGCGGTCGAGCAAGCAGGCGGCGAGGTAGGCGCGGCCTTCCATGTCGGTGTCGATGCTCGACAACGGGACCGGCAACGCGTCGCAGATCAGTTCGTCGTTGTTGACGCCGAGCACGGCGACCTGTTCGGGCGTGGCGAGTTTGGCAGCACGACAGGCTTGGATGACGTTGGCAGCGACGGCGTCATCCCAGCAGAAGACGGCGAGCGGTTTGGGCAGTGTTTTCAAGCGGTCGACGAGCCAGGCGCGCTGGGCGGACCAGGTGTCGTGCTGCCGGCCGCGGGCTTGTTGCCAGTCGAGCACGGCGCATGTTGGCCCGACGGCGCGCACGAACAAGGCGGGACGGTCGGCGGGATCGGCGGGCGTCTGGCCAACCCACGCAAAATGCTCGAAGCCGCGCTCGCGGAAATGGTCGCGGGCGAGTTTGACGAGGCGAGGCTCGTCGATGAGCACGAGCGGCAACGCGGACGTGGTGGCGCGGCCAACGTTGACGACGGGGACGTTGGTGCTGGCGACGAATCGGGTGAGGGCGTCGTTGGCAGCGATCTTGGCGATGATGCCGTCGCCGCGCCAGCCGACTGGAATGTTGCCGCCGTAGGCCATGTCGGCGGTGACGTGCCAGCCGTGTTCGCGGGCGTAGCGGGCGACGCCGCGGTGGAAGCGGTGGTCGTAGTAGCCGAGCGCCAGGAGGATTTCGCGTTGCTTGTGCATGGTCATAGTGCCGAAAACGGTATCAAAGATGCCGAATCTGGGATAGGAAAAGTATTTGGCTCCCTGTATCCTGTGCGCCATGCGAATCCTGCACATATTCTTGTTGGGGCTGGCGGTCGGCGGGGCAACCAGCGCGGTGCTGGCGTCGGACCCGCGGAATGCCGGCTACGAGTTCCAGTACAGCCTTTATCCGCCGAAGGGGTTTAGCGTGAAGAAATCGAAGGCGGTCCTGCGCGCGGACCCGAAACAGCCGAAGGCGGTGCCGCTGCTCGGCGCGGACGGCAAATTCACGGAACTCGGCCAGTGGTATTACGCCATGGGCAGTGATCCGAAATCGTTTGAGAAATGGTGGCTCGGTTACTGGAACGACACCAACAACTGGAAGCAAAGCAAGTCGCCCGTGTACGACGGCCCGGGAGCGCTCAACCAAGGGCACCGCATCATCGCGTGGCTCGGCATGTTCAAGAACTTGGTTCAGGGCGATAAGGAGATCGACGCCGAGGTGAAACAGGCGTTGATGAACGACGCTTGGAAACGTGCGGTCGAGAAGATCATCGGCGATACCATTGACGAACGCGGCTGGCTCAAGTCCGGCCAGAACGAAGCAGCGATGGCGCAGATTTTCCATTTTCTGCGCACGAAGTTCGGTGCGATGGGGCTGAGCATCCCCAACATCTACACGCTCGACCGGGCCCAGAACCTGATGTGTACGGTACTGACCGAGCCGTGGGTCATCTGCGAGGAAGATAAATACCTCGCTCCACCCGGCCTCGATTACCTGGAGGAGATGGGCAAGCAACACGGTGGCACCACGGGCGACATCCGCATCGTGAAGGACGGCAAGGTGCTGTTTGCCGGCGGCCTGTTCATCGGCTGGAAAGACAAGCCGTCGTTGCACGGCACGTGGGACGCGCTGTCGATCATCAACTCGCTGTTCAAATATTATCCCGACCCAGACCCGGGCAGCTCGAAATCCATTTTCTACAAGTGGAACCGACGGCCTGAGGAGAAGAAGCAGATCGGCAAGAAAACGATCATTCTCTGTTCGCGCCGGCTCTGGCTGGATTGGCAGGAGAACAAAGGCAAGACGTGGTGCTGGGTCCACAACGGCAAGCCGACCGACGACTACACCGGGCCGAGCGACGTGCCGTTCCTGCCGGCCTATGATGGTTACGGTGACAACCAACTCGGTTGGGCCAAGCAATGTTGGGAAGAGATGTTCGGCGACCCTCAGCGCAACACCAATGACGGCGTGCAAGCATTGCTGGCGATCGCGCACGGCCGCATCCACCGCAACCTGAAGACGCCTGTCGGCCAACAAGTGCCGGGGCGATACGACTTCGATCCGGAGGTTCAGAAGAAGCGGTTGGAAGAAGACGCACAGAAGCTGAAGGCTACGCCGCCCAAGCTTGCCGACGAAGAACCCAGACTCGACCCCGCCAAGTCCAACAAAGTCTCGGAGTAAGACAACCATGAAGCACATCGTCCTTTTGCTTGTCCTTGCAACGTTTGCGCACGCCGCGCCGACGCGCGTCGCCTGTCTTGGCGACAGCATCACGCACGGCGTCGGCGCCGATACCGGCTGGTCGTGGCCGGAACAACTCGACCGGATGCTCGACCGCAACTGGGACGTGCGCAACTACGGTCACAGCGGCGCGGCGGTCGCGAAGGAAGAGAAGCACACCATCTGGAGCCAGAAGGAATACCGGGACGCGTTGCTGTTGCATCCCGACATCGTCATCATCCTGCTCGGCACCAACGACACCAAGCCCGACAACTGGGCCAGGAAGAATGATTTTCCCAAGCTGTACAAGGAACTCGTCACATCGTTCCAGCGGTTGTCGAGCCAGCCGCGCGTGTTCTGCGGCACGCCGCCCTACGTCGCCAGGAAAGGCGCATTCGGCATCAACGAACCCGGCGTGAAGGAACAGATCCCGATGATCGCGGAAGTCGCCACGAATCTCGGTGC
>JAPKZP010000214.1 GCA_026393735.1 Acidobacteriota bacterium | reverse complement strand
CGGGCGCCATGGCGATGGCCGCGCGCGCGTTCAGCGGCAGCGCCCGTGTCCGGCGCGCGAGGACATCGTCCACCGTCCGGGCCATTTCCTGGCGGACGGCCCACACCACCTGCACCGCGCGAATCGGCAGCGCGTCGTGGAGGCGCGCCCGGAGTTCCGGCCGGTCCTCCATCAACTGGAGGAGGTAGGGTGCGTCCGAGCCGTAGTCCGCCAGATCTCCCAGGTCCTCCGGATGCGTCGGGCAGCCGTGGATACGCAGTTCGCGGGTGAGGCACGGGCGTTCCTCCAGCCCGCCGATGGGGATGGCATGATCCACGCAGTCCTCGGCCATCTTCCGGTAGGTGGTCCACTTGCCGCCCGCGATCGAGAGGAGCCCGGCGTTGCTGACCATGATGCTGTGGTCGCGCGACATCGCCGCGGTCGATCCGGAATCACCGGCCTTCACGAGCGGGCGGATGCCGGCGAAGACACTCAGGATGTCCGAACGCTCAGGCTGGCGCGCCAGGTAGCCCTCGGTCGTCTCGAGGATGAAGTCGATCTCCCCGGCGAGCGGGCGCGGTTCGAGTTCGGCCCGCGCCACGGGATTATCGGTCGTGCCGATGACGGCGTGGCCGTGCCACGGGATGGCGAACATCACGCGCCCGTCTCGGGTGCGCGGCACCATGATCGCCACGTCACCCGGCAGGAAGGACCGATCGAGGACGATGTGGATGCCCTGGCTGGGGGCGATGACGTCGGCGGCGGTCTCATCGTCCATCCGCCGGACGGCGTCGCAGAAGGCGCCGGTCGCGTTGATGACGCAACGCGCCTCGACGGCATGCTCGGCGCCGGACTCATCGTCACGGAAGATGACCCCGTTGACGAAGCCGTCGCCGCCTTTCGTCAGACGGACCACCGGCGCGTAGTTGAGCAGGCAGCCATCCCGCTCGGCGGCGGTGAGGGCGAGGTCGATCAACAGCCGGCTGTCGTCGAACTGTCCGTCGTGGTACTGGACGCCGCCGCGAAGCCCTTCCTGCTCGAGAGTCGGGATCTTGGCGAGCACGTCCTCGGTGGACAGCACGGCAGAATGACCGAAGCCGTACTTGCCCGCGAGCATGTCGTACACCTTCATGCCCACGCCGTAGAACGGGGCTTCCCACCAGAGGTAGTTCGGCACGACGAAGGCCAGGTCGCGGACCAGGTGCGGCGCGTTCTTGCGCAGCAGCCCGCGCTCGCGCAGCGCCTCCATCACAAGCGGCACATTGCCCTGCTGCAGGTAACGGACGCCGCCATGGACGAGCTTGGTGGATCGGCTCGACGTGCCTTTTCCGAAGTCGCTCTGTTCCAGCAGGATCGCGTGGAATCCGCGCGCCGCCGCGTCGACCGCGATGCCGACGCCGGTGGCACCGCCGCCGATGATCGCCAGGTCCCACGGGTGCCGGCGCTCCAGCGCCCGCTGGATCATCTGTGCTCGCTGCATGAGTCGTATGCCTGTCCGAGGGCAGTGTTACGAGACGATGCCATCCCCTGCGCCCGGCGGCGCGGATCCGCCGCCGTGGCGGGTGATGACGCCGGGCCTACGCGGCTGGCCCGCCCGCCGGGTCACGTTCCTCCCAGTCCCGCGCCCTCGTCAGGGCCTGGGTCCATCGCGCGCGCCGGTGCGCAGCCTCCCCCGGCGCCATCGCCGGCTCGAAGACGCGGTCGATTTGCCACGCGTGCTGCACCTCAGCCTGGGCCTTCCAGTAGCCGACGCCGAGGCCGGCGAGAAAGGCCGCGCCCAACGCCGTCGTCTCCGTCACGCGGGGACGCACGACCGGCACGCCGAGGATGTCGGCCTGGAACTGCATCAGCAGGTTGTTGGCGGCCGCGCCGCCATCGACCCGCAGTTCGTTCAAACTGATGCCCGAGTCGGCTTTCATGGCATCGAGCACGTCGGCCACCTGAAACGCGATGCCTTCCAGTGCGGCGCGCGCCACGTGCCCGGCATGGGTTCCGCGCGTGAGCCCGACCATCAAGCCCCTGGCGTACTGGTCCCAGTGCGGCGCCCCCAGCCCCGCGAACGCGGGCACGAGGAACACGCCGCCGCTGTCGGGAACCGAGGCGGCCAGGGCTTCGACGTCCGACGACGCCTTGATGAGACCGAGACCGTCGCGCAGCCACTGCACCACCGCGCCGCCGATGAACACGCTGCCTTCGAGCGCGAAGTCGGTCTGCCGCCCCATGCGCCACGCGACAGTCGTCAGCAGTTGCCGGGTCGACGCCACCGGCACGTGCCCGGTGTTCATCAGCATGAAACACCCGGTGCCGTAAGTGTTCTTCGCGAGGCCTGGCGAGACGCAGTTCTGCCCGAAGAGCGCCGCCTGCTGGTCGCCGGCGATCCCGGCGATGGGAATGCCCGCGCCGAACAGGGCCGTGGAGCACGTCCCGTACACCTCGCTCGACGGCCGCACCTCGGGCAGCACCTCGCGCGGGACATCCAGGAGCCGCAGCAACTCGTCGTCCCACGCCCCGGTGTGGATGTTGAAGAGCATCGTGCGCGAGGCGTTGCTCGCGTCCGTGATGTGCAGCGCGCCGCCCGTGAGGTTCCAGGTCAGCCACGTGTCCACCGTGCCGAACGCCAGTTCGCCGCGGTTCGCCCGCTCGCGCGCCCCGGGCACGCGGTCGAGAATCCAGCGCAGTTTGGTGCCTGAGAAATACGCGTCAATGACGAGGCCGGTCTTGTGCTGCACGAGATCGCGGTGACCGCCCTGCTTCAACGCGTCGCACAGGCCGGCGGTGCGCCGGTCCTGCCACACGATCGCGTTGTACACGGGCTCGCCGGTCCGGCGGTCCCAGACCACCGTCGTCTCGCGCTGGTTCGTGATCCCGATGGCGGCGACGTCGGCGGCCTGCACGCCGGCCCGCGCCATCGCGGCGATGGCGACATCGCGCTGGCTCGTCCAGATCTCGCGGGGATCGTGCTCAACCCAGCCGGCCTGGGGGAAAATCTGTCGAAACTCCTGCTGGGCGACGGCGCGGATCGCGCCTGCGGCGTCGAACACGATCGCCCGTGAACTGGTCGTGCCCTGGTCGAGTGCAAGGATGAATGACATGGGAATCCGCTTCGATTACGGGGCGTGGCAAGGACAATGGCGCCATCGGGAGAGGGCCCGGAAGGCGGCGCGGGGCCGCCTTCCGGGGTAGGAATGACCGTCGATCTAGAACGTCACCTTGACGCCCAGCTGGAACTGACGGGCGTCGTACGTGGAGGTGATGGTCCCGAAGGCCGCCGTGCTGCGGTTGCCGCTCGGCGCCCCGAAGTTGGTGCGGTTGAAGAGGTTGAACGCCTCGATGCGGATCTGCAGGTTTGTCTGCGACCCGATTGGCAGCCTGAAGTTCTTCGACGCGACGAAGTCGAGCTGCCAGAACCACGGGCCGTAGACGCTGTTGCGCTTCGCGTTGCCGAAGACCTGGGTCGGATCCGTGGGAATGGTCACGTTGGCCGGGTTGAAGTACGCCGTGATGGAATTCTTGTCGCCGTACGGGTCGCCGGACACGTTCGGCCGGTAGTTGTTCGACCCGCGGAATTCCTGGCTGATGCCGGACACGACGAACGTGGCGGTCGGCGTGTACGTGAGCGTGACCGGCGCGCCAGACGTCATCGTGTTGATCCCGCTGAATGTCCATCCGCCGATGAAGGCATCGACGACCCCGTTGACATCCTTGCCCCAGTGCCGGCCGCGGCCGAAGGGCAGGTCCCACACGAAGCTGGTCGTGTTGTTCCAGGGCTGGTCGTAGCCCGAGGTGGAGTAGTCGGCGTCCATGTCGTAGAAATTCTGCGGACCCGGGAGGTTGCCGTTGGTGTTCTCGAGAGACCCGGCGCCGTTGTCCTTGGCTTTCGACCAGGTGAACGCGTTCAGGAGCATCAAGCCGCTCCCCGGGCGGTACTCGACCTTCATCTGCAGCGCGTTGTAGTCCGACCGGTTCCCGTTGAACGCATAGGTGATGTCCGAGAACTCCTGGATGGGCCGGCGCGCCTGCAGCGACAGCGAACCCGCCGCGTTGTTCGGGACGGCCTGGTTGAAGTTCGCCAGCGCGAGGATGTCTCGCGCCCGGTTGCCGACGTACGCCACGTCGAGCAGCAGGTGGGCGGCGAGTTCCCGCTGCACCGACACGAAGTAGCTCTGGACCGTGCTCGAATGGTAGTCCCGCGGCATATACAGGATGTTCGCGGCGAGCGGGTTGAACACCGCCGGATCCGCAAAGCCCGCCGGGTAACCCTGCTGCGTCGTCCGGAAGGTCGACAGCAGCGGGTTGGACTGCGTCGCGACCGCGTTCACGACCTGCGGCCCGTTGATCGGCAGGAGGTTGGCCGCGCCGATCCGGTGGAAGTGGATGTAGCTGAGGCCCCAGCCCCCGCGCAGGACCGTCTTCGGCGTGATGCTGTACGCGAAGCCGAGACGCGGTGCGAAGTTGTTGCGGTCGGGGTCGATCAGGGCGCGGTCGTACATCGACCCGTCCTTGGCCTTGATCATCGTCTTGGTCGCGGGGTCGTAGTTGGAGAGGATGTTGTCCCGCTCCCACTGCGGCGTGGCGTACTCGTAGCGCACGCCCATGTTCAACGTCAGCTTGTCGTTCACACGGAAGTCGTCCTGCAAGTACGCGAACTGGAAGCGCTGCCGCATGTTGGCGACGAGGGTGTTGCCCAGCGCGTACTGGGCGCGGAGGCCGAACATGAAGTCGGCCAGGTAGTACTGGTTGTTGGCCGCAAGGCCCGCCGGCCGGGTGAACGCGCCGTTGTAGTTATCTCGGCCGTACAGGGGATTGACGTCCATCACCTCGGTCATGACGAACTGGAATTCGTAGCCCGTCTTGAGGGAGTGCTTGCCCCTGATCCAGGTGTAGTTCAGCTTCGCGTTGTACATCTCGGGATACTGCCACTGAGGATTCGTCTCCTGCCTCCCGAGGGCTGAGTACCCGCCGCCGAAGAGCTGCGTGTAGAGTCCTCCCGTGATGCGCGGGTCGGTCGGCAGTCCGGTGATGCCGTACATCTCGAGCGCCGAGGGCGTGCCGAGGCCCCAGGGGTTCTTGCCGGCCTGGGTCGATGACCAGCCGAACCGCCCCTCGAGCAGCGACGTGCCCGAGCGCGCCCACGTGAACCCGAACGCGATCTGCTTGCTCTTGGCGTAGATGGACGCGTTCCCGGCGCCGCCCGACGGCAGCGGCAGCGGCGGATCATCCAGGTTGTCCACGTTGCGGTAGCCGAACCGCGTGAACATCGATAGCGCGTTGCTGTACTGGTAGTCGACCTTGCCGCCCCACTTGTCGTTGTTATTCTGGAAGTTCTGCAGGACGTCGTAGTTGTTCGTGACGCCCGCCCGCGTCGGATCCGGCAGCGCGCTGAGGACCTTCTGCGCGAATGAAGTCATGGGGATCTGCGTGCCCGCCGGATAGAGGATCCCGGTCTGCGGGTTCACGACGTCGACCGTCATGATGCCCAGCTTCTGGGCCGGCGTTGGGATGGTCTGGAACGTGACGGTCTTGCGGTTCTGCCGGAACCGCTCCCAGTCCGCGAAGAAGAATGCCTTGTTCTTGACGATCGGACCGCCCAGCGCGAACCCGAACTGGTTCCGCTCGAGGGTCGGCTTCACGCCGGACGACGGCTTGAAGAACCCGGTGGCGTTCAGCGCGGTGTCCCGGTAGAACTCCCATCCGGCACCCGTGAACCGGTTCGCGCCGCTCTTGTACGCCACGTTGATCGTGGCACCGCCGCTGCGGCCGTACTCCGCGCTCATGTTGTTGGTGACGACCTTGAACTCGGCGACGGCGTCCGGCGACGGCTGCATCACCTGGTTCGAGAAACCCTGGTTGCTCGTCCCGTACGCGTTGTTGTCGAGGCCGTCGAGCAGGAAGTTATTGAAGGTGCTGCGCATGCCGTTCACGTTGAACGACCCTTCACGCGGCGTGGAGTTGCTGCCGGTGTTCAACGCCGAGAGGCGGACGCCGGGGCTCAGCAGCGCCAGCGCCGAGTATTCGCGGCCGTTCAGCGGCAGCTCGACGGCCTGCTTCCCCGTGATCAGCTGGGCGCGCTGGCTCGTGTCGGTCTCCAGCACCTGCACGGCACCGGTCACCTGCACCCTTTCAGTCAACTGCCCCGGGGACAGCGACAGGTCCACACGCTGACGGGCCCCGACGGTCACCTGGACGTCGTCGGCGACCGCGGTGGCGAACCCCTGCAGTTCGGCCGTCAGCTTGTAACGGCCGATCCGCACCGTGATGAACTCGAAGCTGCCGTTCGCCTCGGTCACGCGAACGGTGGCCACGCCGGTGCCCAGGTTCGTGAGCGTGACGGTGGCGCCGGGGACGACGCCCCCGGTGTTGTCCTTGACCGTGCCGACCACGGTCGCCGTGTCGAACTGCGCCAGGGCCGGTGCCGCCATGGCCGCGAGAAACAGCGTAATCAACAGAACCCGTCCGATCGCCCTCATGTCGGTCCTCCTCCTGGTAGCCGCACGAAATGCCAGACGTGGGCTACGTCCGGGGTATTCTAGGGGCCAGAGTTGTCGGCGTGGGTGGCAAGCGCTCGCCGTCGGTGCACGCGAATCTAAGCACGCCTGCGGCTACCGGTCAAGCGGACGCCGCCGGACCTGGCAGCCGTCCCCGTGACTTGTGTGGCGGCTTCCCGGCAGACCCATCCAGGAATTCGCGTGGACGCTCGCCTTCCCGGTCTACTATGTGGTGTGGTCGTTGGTGATGCACTCGCGCCGACGCGCGCCCCGTTTCTGAGCCAAGGAGGCCCACATGGCAGATAAGACCCCGCAGACGTTCGAGAACCACGCCCGGATCCTGCCCGCGTTTCACTACGTGGCGTTCCCGCTGTTCGCGGTGAACTTCTTCTACGCGCTCTACCAGACGGTGACGGGTTTCAGCTGGGCCAATCTCGTGGGCTTCGGGCTGGCGGTGGCCCTCATGCTGCTGTTCTTCCTGGCTCGGACGATGGCGCTGACGGTCCAGGACCGCGTGATCCGGCTGGAGGAACGCCTGCGCATGCGCGCCCTCCTGCCCGCCGACCTTCAGCCGCGCATCGACGACTTCACCGTCAAGCAGCTCGTGGCGCTGCGGTTTGCCGCCGACGACGAACTGCCCGCGCTGGCGCGCAAGGTGCTCGACGACAAGATCGCGGACCAGAAGACCATCAAGAAGATGGTGATGCACTGGCGAGCCGACCACCAGCGCGCGTAGGCTGCCGGATGCCGAGGGTCTATCGGGCGTTCGGCTTCTTTGCCAGTTCGTTGACCAGGTCGTTCCAGCCCCGGGCCCACTTGTCCGGGGCGATCTGCCGAGCTTCTTCCTCGGGATAGGCGAAGTAGTTGTAGCCGCGGACGGTCTGCGCGTTCGGGGGTGAGGCGAACGTGACGTCTTCGACGCGCGCCCAGCCCTTCGAGCCCGCTAGTTGAACGTAGAGCTGAGCCGAGCCCCGCAGCGCCTCCGCATGCGTGGCCATGCAGCCGATGTCGTCGTAGAAGCGCACCGTCCCGTCCGGGTACACTGCCTGTCCGGTGCCGTCGACGAGGTAGAGGATCCCGTTGCACTTGGCGCACGTCGAGTGCCCGAGCGCCACGGGTTGGGGGCCCGGCACCGGCCTCCCGCACATGGCGCTCGCGGCGGCCATCGCCATGGTGGCCAGCAACTGTCGCCGGTTCACTTGGCCTCCTCGGTCATTCCGGCCGCAAATCGGGTCCATGGCCCGCTCGGCATGTCGCGCAGCAATCCGCGCATCCAGCCGAACTGGGCGCGTTTGGCGAGGAACGGTTCCGCCTTGAAGTCCGGAGCGCACGGGCGTCCCATGGCGGCCCACAGCTCGAGCCGGCCGACGCCGGCCGCATCCATCACCTTGGCCTGCACGGTGCCGCCCGGATAGAAGGGCGCCCAATCCCATTCGGGAACGCCTGCCGCCGAGTCTTCGACGGCGCCGCACAGGGTCCGCTCGGTTGGGCCGTCCTTGTTCGTGATGACGTCGTGCGCGTCTGCTTCGAAGGCCTTGCCGAGTTCGACGTCGATCGTGCCCTTGTGCTGGGCCATCAGCTGTTCCCACCTCGTCCGGCGCGCGTTGGGCGAACTGGCCTTGTTCGTGGGATCGAACGTCGTCTCTTCCTTGATCAGCTTTGCCTTCACCGGAAAATTCGACCCGACGAAGTACCCGTCCTTCGTCTTGTCGACGGTCCAGTTCTTCAGGCCGAGCTCGAAGAGGGCAATTTCGCCGGTTTTCGTGTCGCCGACGAGCCAGTCGTTCGCGTAGCCGCCGTTGTTCCGGTCGACCATGATGCGCACGTAGTCGTCAATCGACTCCGCGTACTGCATGGCCTTCCGCGCGCGGAAGAACTCGGGCGTGCCTGTGGGATCGAACCCCTCGAAGCCCGTGATGGTCGTCTCCGTGATGACGATGCCGGCGTCGTTCGCCCCGAAATCGTCGCTGCTCGTGATGATGCCGGGCAGCCCGTCCATCACGATCCGGTGTCCTTTTTCCGGTGTGATGTCGAAGATGATGTTCCAGCGTGCGCCGGTGATGTAGGTCGTCCACGCGTTGTGGCCGATGACGATCTTCTGGTCCTTCGTCCAGGCGCCGGTCGCGATGAACGCGCTGCAGTTGCCCGGCGCATGCGTGGTGGGCGGCTTGCCCTGCTGCTTCTCCAGCCACGGCACGTAGTAGTCGGG
>JAPKZP010000248.1 GCA_026393735.1 Acidobacteriota bacterium | reverse complement strand
CGTCACCGCGACGAGTTCGATGCCCGCCTTGTGCAGCAGCAGATCGAACTCGCGGCCAGCCGCGGCTCCCAGCCGCGCTTCGACGACGATGGCGGCCTCCAGGCAGGATGCGGTGGACATCAATCGCGTGGGGTCGTCGTCGAGGGCGACCTCGATGTCGTCCGCTTCTGGCTCGTTGAAGAGGAGCGCGAGAATGGCGGAGGTATCGATCACCATCGGTTCGGAAGGCCCTGTTCGTCGTAGCCGAGGATCATTTGGCGACAAAAATTGACATTGGCATCCGCGCCGTCCACAATCGGGGCCGGTCGTCATCACCCGCCCCCTGCGGAGAGGTCCCATGAACAGGAAGACTTTCCTCAGAACGGCGGCGGGACTTGCGGGCGGAATGGTAGGCCTGCCCCTCCAGAGCTGGCTGACAGCTGCGGCACCCGGCACGACGGATCTCGCGAGCCTCCTCGGGCAAGCCGGCGCGGACGGCGATCAGGCCTTCTGGCGCGTGATCCGGACGCAGTTCGTCCTCGACCCCGACTGGACCTTTCTGAACTTCGGCGGGCTCGGCGCGTGCCCGCTTCCTGTCCTCAACTCGCTGGCTGAGGCCATGCGGACGGAGGAACTCGCGCCCAGTGCGGGCCACGACGCCAAGCAATGGGATCTCGTCAAGGAGCGCCTGGCACGCCTCCTCGGGCGCGAGATCCGCAAGGAAGACCTGGCGCTCGTCTCGACGGCGACGGAAGCCATCAACCTCGTCGTGAGCGGCCTGCCGCTGCGCAGCGGCGACGAGGTCATCACGTCGACGCACGAGCACGCCGCGCTGTACACGGCGCTCCTCAACCGCCGGCAGCGGGACGGCATTGTCATCCGCACCTTCGAGCCGGATCGGGTGAACGGCCAGGCGAACGTCGACCGCATCGCGGCGCTCGTGACGCCGCGCACGCGCCTCATCTTCATCAGCCACGTGACGTGCACGACCGGGCAGCTCTTCCCGGTGAAGGCCATCGCGGCACTCGCACAGGCGAAGAAAGTGTGGTTCGCCCTCGACGGCGCGCAGGCGCCCGTGTGCGTGCCGTTCGATCTCGGCGAGTGCGGCGCCGATTTCTACGCCTGCAGCACGCACAAGTGGATCATGGGACCCAAGCGGACCGGCTTCCTGTACGTCCGTCCGGGTCTCGTCGATGTGCTGAGGCCGCTCGCGCTCGGCATGGGGTCGTTCGAGAAGTTCAACGTCGAGACCGGCGAACTCGTGCTGCACCCGGGCGTCCGGCGCTTCGAGTGGGGGACGCAGAACGAAGCGTTGTTCTTCGCGCTGGGCCGGGCGGTGGAGTTCGTGCAGACGATCGGCGTTGAGCGCATCTGGCGCTACGACCGCGCGCTCGCCGAGCGCTTCTATCGCGGTCTGCGCGAGCTGCCCAACGTCGAGACGGTCTCCCCCGACGAAGAGGCGTGGCGCACGCCGATGATCGGCTTCCGCATGCGCAACCACACGTTCCGGGAGGTCGGCGATCACCTCACCAAGGATCACATCCGGGTCAGGACCGTCACCGAGGGCGGATTGAACTCGATCCGCGTGTCCTTCTTCATCTGCAACCACGACGGCGAGGTGACGGCCATCCTGGACTCGTTGAAGAAGCTGGCGTGAGGACGTCTCGCCGGGCGCGGCGCTGAGGGCGGGCGCAGGCCTTCGCCGTAACCCGCTACGCGGACTGCGCTTCGAACTCTTCGTATCCGCCCTTGAAGTCGGTGATCGCGCCGTGGGCGAAGCTCCAGACGCGCGTGCCGACTTCGTCCATCACGTCTTCGTCGTGCGTGACGAGCAGCACCGTGCCCTCGAAGTTCTGCAGCGCGATGTTGAGCGCGTTGATCGACTCGAGATCGAGATGGTTCGTGGGCTCGTCGAAGACGAGCACGTTCGGCTTCTGCAGCATGATGCGGCAGAACAGCAGCCGTGCGGTTTCCCCGCCCGAGAGCGCGTCGGTCGGCTTGAGGCCTTCCTCACCGCTGAACAGCATCTGCCCGAGCAGGCCGTGGACGTCCTGGCGGTGGGCGTCGGGATCCCACTGATGCAGCCATTCGACGGCGGTCATGCCTCTCTGGATGAGGCCCGTCGAGTCCTGAGGGAAGTACCCGACCGAGACCTCGTGTCCCCAGCGGACCGTCCCCGCGTCGATGTCGCCGGGTGATGGCGGCAGGCCCGGGGCGTCCGACAGCAGCGCTCTCAGCAGCGTAGTCTTGCCGACGCCGTTCCGGCCGGCGAGCACGATCTTCTCCCCGCGATTCACGATGGCGCTGAATCCGTTGACGGCCGACGCGCCGCCGTGGGTCTTGGTGACCCCGTCGAACTCGAGCACCACCCGGCCTGACGGGCGGTTCATCTGGAACTTGATGAAGGGGCGCCGGATGTTCGACCGCGCCAGCTCCGCGGTCTGCAGCCGCTCGACTTCCTTCTTGCGCGACATCACCTGGCTGGCGCGCGTGCCGGCCGAGAAGCGCGCGATGAAGTCCTGCAACTGCTCGATCTTCTTCTCGCGCTGCGCGTTGTCGGCTTCGACGCGCGCCCGCACCTGCGTCTTGGCGAGCACCATGTCGTCGTAGCCGCCGGTGTACGTGATGATCGTCTCGTAGTCGATGTCGGCGATGTGCGTGCAGACCGCGTTGAGGAAGTGGCGGTCGTGCGACACGACGACGAGCGTGCCGTCGTAGCGCGTCATGAAGTCGCGCAGCCAGTGGATCGAGTCGAGGTCGAGGTGGTTCGTCGGCTCGTCAAGCAACAGGGCGGCCGGCTGGCCGAACAGCGCCTGGGCGAGCAGGACTCTCACCTTCTGGCCGCCCTGCAATTCGGCCATCTTGCGCCGGTGCAGGTCGTTGGGGATATCGAGCCCCTGCAGCAGGACGGCGGCGTTCGCCTCCGCCTCGTAGCCGTCTTCGTGGCCGACGATGCCCTCGAGTTCGCCGAGGCGCATGCCTTCGGCGTCGGTCAGGTCCGCGGACTTCTCGTAGAGCGCCTCACGTTCCTGCAGCGCGCTCCAGAGCCGGCCGTTGCCCATGATGACCGTGTCGGTCACGGTGTACTGGTCGTAGGCGAACTGGTCCTGCCGCAGCACGCCCAGCTTGTCGGGGCGCACGACCGTGCCCTTCTGCGGAGGCTGGTCGCCGGCGAGCAGCTTCATGAAGGTCGACTTGCCGGCCCCGTTCGGCCCCGTCAGGCCGTACCGCCGGCCGGGCGAAAACGTGGTGGTGACATCTTCGAACAGGATCTTGCTGCCGAAGCGCATGGAGACGTTCTGGACGGAAATCACAACTCACCATTGTACTTGAAGGGCGACCATGGACCCTCGCGGGTCGCCCGCTATTCGCGTCGAATCGCGGCGAGGAACGTGTCGCCCAGTTCCTCGGCCTTCCGCACGCCGACGCCTTTGATCGCCAGCATGGCGTCGAGGGACGTCGGCCGGCGCCGGGCCATTTCTCGAAGCGTGGCGTCGTGGAAGATCACGTAAGGCGGCACGCCGCGCGATCGCGCGATCTCGAGGCGCACGGCGCGCAGACGGTCGAAGAGCGCATGATCCACCCCCTGCCACGACTCCGCCTCGGCCCGCGACTGCGCCCTCGGGGCGTCCTTCTTCGGCGCGCGCTGGCGCGCGAGCGCGAAGTCGGGGCACGCGTCAGGGTCCTTCAGCATGTGCACGCCCATCTGCGTCAGCGCGATGATCGGGTACTCGTCGCCGGCCTGCCGCAGCAGGCCGGCCCCCACGAGCTGCTCGATGTAGCCGCGGACCTCGCCGACCGACGCGTCCTGCAGCAGGCCGAACGTGCTCAGCTGATCGTGGCCGCGTGAGACGACCTGCTCGGAGGCGTGCCCGCGCAGGATGCTGGCCACGTGCGTCGCCCCGAACCGCTGCCCCACCCGGGCCACGCACGACAGGATCTTCCGGGCCACCACCACGGGCTCGCGCACCGATTCGAGCTCGTCGAGACACACGTCGCAGGCCGCGCACCCGCCTGTCCTGCCAGGCTGCGCCGGCGGGTACGCGTCGCCGAAGTACTCGGCGAGATGACGGTGCCGGCAGCTGACGCCCGTGGCGTAACGCTCCATCTGCCGCAGGAGCGAGACGTTGGCCGCCGACAGTTCGCCGTTCCGCTCGAGCATCAGGCGCCACTTCATGAAGTCCGCGGTCGAGGAGATCAGCACGCACTCCGCCTCGAGGCCGTCCCGGCCCGCGCGCCCCGACTCCTGCTGATAGTGCTCGAGCGATCGCGGCGCGCCGGCGTGCACGACGAACCGGACGTTCGACCGGTCGATCCCCATGCCGAAGGCGACCGTCGCGACGATGATGTCGACGCGTTCGCTCAGGAACGCATCCTGGTTGCGGCGGCGATCCTCGTCGTCGAGCCCCGCGTGGTACGGCAGGGCCGGCGTGCCGAGGTCCGTCAGCCACGCCGCCAGCGCATCGACCTCGCGGCGCGACGTGCAGTAGATGATGCCCGCCTCGCCGCGGTGCCGGCCGAGCACGTCGAGCAGCTGCCGCTTCAGCGCGGCCCTGGGCAGCACGCGGTACAGCAGGTTCGGACGGTCGAACCCGCCGACCAGCTCGAGCGGATCCTGCAGCCCCAGTTGCTCGATGATGTCGCGCCGGACGCGGGCGGTGACCGTCGCCGTGAATCCGTGG
>JAPKZP010000554.1 GCA_026393735.1 Acidobacteriota bacterium | reverse complement strand
CTATTTTTGCGGGCCGCCGGGAGACCGGCGGCCCGATGTCGTTTCCGGCGAGGGCTTCGCCCGGCCCTCGTCTTGAAGCGCCCGGCGCAGCAGGAACTCGATCTGCGCGTTCAAGCTGCGCAGGTCGTCGTTCGCCCAGCGCTGCAGCGCCTCGTGCAGCGAGGGATCGAGACGAAGCAGGAACGGTCTCCGCTCAGCCACGGCTCGCCTACTGATACAGAGTGCCGGTATTCACGACCGGCTGCGCTGCCCGTTCCCCGCAGAGCACCACGAGCAGGTTGCTGACCATCGCCGCCTTGCGCTCTTCGTCGAGGTGCACGATGGCCTTCTCGTTCAGGCGCTCGAGCGCCATCTCCACCATGCCGACCGCGCCTTCGACGATGAGCCGGCGGGCCGCGATGATCGCGGCAGCCTGCTGACGCTGCAGCATCGCCGCGGCGATTTCCTGTGCGTAGGCGAGATGACTGATGCGCGCCTCGATCGTTTCGACGCCGGCCTTCGACAGCCGATCCTGGATCTCCGTCTTCAGGTGCGCCGCGACGGCCGCGGTGTTGCCGCGCAGCGACATCTGGTGATCGACGTGCGTGTCGTACGGGTAGCTGGTGGTCAGGTTCCGCAACGCGGCTTCGCTCTGGACGTGGACGTAGTTGTTGTAGTCGTCGACCTCGAAGCAGGCCTCGGCCGTTTCGACGACCTTCCAGACGACAACCGCCGCGATCTCGATCGGGTTGCCTTCGCTATCGTTCACCTTCAGGCGCGCCGTCTCGAAGTTGCGGATGCGCTGCGAGACCCGCCGCTTCGTGTAGAAGGGATTCGCCCACCGCAGCCCCGGCGTTTTCACGGTCCCGACGTACTTGCCGAAGATCTGGAGCACCTTCGCCTCGTTCGGGCTGACCGTGAAGAAGCCGCCCCAGACAAAGGCGATGACCACCCACGCCGCCACCCAAAGGGCCACCATCCAGCCGTTCGCAGGGGGTTGAACCGCTGCGATGAAGCCGTAGACGCTGACGCCGAGCGCCAGGAGCTGGACTGGCAGGACTGCCCACCCGGAAACAGGACTGTGTTCGACCTCGCGAATCATCGACGTGCCTCCTCTCATGCTTTCGAAATGATATCACTATGAAATCCTCTCGTCAACTCCCCCTGCGCGAAGCTCTGGACGGGAATCAGGGGGGCATCAGGGACCGGGACGAATCTTCAGGTCAGTCTCACTTGGGGGGCCAACGGCCGGGAGTGGCGGTGGGGAGGCCCGATCGGCGACCATGTATCATACGCGCGTGACGTCACAGCGGCTCGGCCAGGCGCGGCGGCGGGCGGCGGCTATCCTGGTGCTTGCCGGCGTGGCCCTCTCCGGATGTGCCCGGGAGGTTGCTCCGCCGATTGCCGTGAGCGGGCGGACGCTGACTGTGAAGAACCAGACCGGGGAGGAGTGGCGCTCGGTTGAAGTCTGGCTGAACGACCACTACCGCGTGACGAAGCCGAGCATGCCGCCGGGCGAGCGGTTCGACGTTCCGCTGAACGCGTTCGTCGCCGGATTCGGACAGCGGTTCGACCCGGCGCGCAACGTCGTGCGCGGCATCGAAGTCACGGCCACGACTCGGACCGGCACGCGCGTCACGCTGGTCTGGGGGACGGGACGACGTCGGTAGGGCTGATTCGGCCTCATTCCGGGACCAGGATGTCATCATGGCGAAGCTGAAGTCCGAAATCGAAGTGATCTGTCCGTGCTGCTCGGCCGTACTGGTCATCGACAAGAACCTCGACCGCGTGATCGCGCACCAGGAACCGGTGCGCGAAGACCGTCCGGACCTCGATCGCGCGGCCCAGTTGGTCGCGGACGAGCAGACGCGGCGCGAGGCCATCTTCCAGCAGTCTGTCGCGGCCGAGAAGACCCGCGGTGACGCCCTGTCGAAGCGCTTCGATGAGGCACTCAAGCAGGCGCGCCAGGAACCCGTCACGAAGCCGAAGCGGGACTTCGACCTGGATTGACAGGAAGGCGGGGGCATCGCACGCCCTGGTGGCGGCGCACGCCTATGGGAACGCCACGGCGTAGCCCCGACGCCTGTAGGCTTCGGGCAGTGCGGTCCAACGCGCGCGGCCCGGGTACAGCACGGGCTTGCGG
>JAPKZP010000564.1 GCA_026393735.1 Acidobacteriota bacterium | reverse complement strand
AAGGTGATGGACTTCGGGATCGGTCATGCGTTCGGCGCCAACCGGAAGACCCGGGAAGACCGGCTTCTCAACGTGCTCGCGTACCTCGCGCCGGAGCAGATCCAGAACCAGTCGGGTGACGCGCGGTCCGACATCTACTCCGTCGGCGTGATCCTGTACGAACTGCTGACCGGCCGGCTGCCGTTCGATCACCGGACCGAGTTCGCGTTGCGCCAGGCGCATCTGAACGAGCCGCCGGCCCCGCCGCGGGCCCGCATGCCGAACCTGCCGGAGTGGCTCGACCAGGCCGTCATGAAGACCCTCGCGAAGAACCCGGCGTCGCGGTACCAGAACGCCACGGAATGCCGGGCGGTCCTGGAGGCGGCGCTGGGGCTGTCCACGTCGAAGGCCGCCGCCGTCGTCCGCGATGCCGGCGGGGCGACTGTCGCCATGTTCAGCGCGGCGCCACCCATCCCGGGAACATCCGTGCCGCCGCCTCCCGCAGCGCCTCCCGCATTGCAGGAGCAGACGCGAATCGCCGCGGCTGCGGCTCCTCCGGCGACCGTTCCGGTGCAGCCGTCTGCCTCCGGTGCTACACCACCGCCGGCCGCCGCACCAAAACCATCCGCAGCGATGGACGCGACGGTGGTCATGGCAGCGCCCACGCCCGCCTCGGACACGCGGCTCCAGCCGACCGTGGCTGTCGAGACGCCGTCCCCAGCCGAGACGAAGCCTGCTGCGATCGCGCCTTCCCATCCGCCTGCCGCAGACGTGCCGAGCGCTGCGACAGCGGCCGCGACCTTCGCCGTCTCGACGGTCGACGCAGCCGAGCTGGCACCGAAGGAGGCCGCCGTTCCGCCGGCACCCAAGGCTCCCGCGAAACCCGACGCCAGGAAGGCTGCCGGCAAAGCCGCATCCGCCGCGGCGTCCGGCAAGCGCAGCAGGCTGGTCATCGCGCTCCTCCTCGTGGTGCTCGTGCTCGGGGGCGCGGCCGCCGCCTTCTTCGTGTGGACGCGGTCACAGCCGTCGCCTGCCGCCCAGGACCAGGCTGCTGACGAGACCGCCTCAACGCAAGCCCCCGCCGAACCGCCGCCTTCCGCATCGGCCGCCCCCATCGACGCGGCGGCCACCTCGGCGCCGCCCGTCAGCACGGTGCCACCGCCTGGGTCCGCGCCCGCGCCGGGGTCTGCGGCCGCGCAGCCTGCAGCGACGGCACCCGCGCGCACGGCCAAACCAAAGTCCGCGGCACCCGGTCCGACGCCTGCGTCCGCTGTAGCGACGCCGGCCCCGGCCGCGGTTGCCCCTGAGCCGGTACCGCCGCCGCCGCCGAAGTCGGCCGCCCACATCGTGAACCTGCCCGACGTCTCCTTCCGCAAGGTGAAGCTCGTCGGCGTGAGCGGTGGCGTCGAGCAGACGACCGACGTCGTCCTCATGTTTGACTCATCAAGAGTGCCCAGCACTTGCTGACGGTCGACACCGGGACGGAGCCCTTGCTCTTGCGGCTGGACAAGGACAACGTCGAGGCGATCCTGTCGGCGCTCGAGGCCCGGACCTCGAAGTCGGTGAGCCGATGAGGCTGGCGATTGTCCGGACGATCGTCGCCACGGAACTGACGGAGACTCTCCGGGACCGGCGGACGATCATGATGATGATCGCGCTGCCGGTGCTGTTGTACCCGTTGATCATGATCGGGTTCAGCAAGCTCCAGGTCTCGCAGCGCGAAGCCATCGAAGGGCGGACTTCGCGCGTGGCCGTGTGGGGAGGGACGCCGGAGGGTCTCGCGACGGCGCTCGTCCGTGACGGTAACGTCGTGATCGACTCGAAAGCCGTGCCCCCTGCCGTCGTGACGACGGGCCTCGCGACCGGTGTCCTGCAGCGTCCCGCACTACCGCCGTCCGCGCCTGCGTCCCTGCCGGAGTCCGGCAGCGCGTCGTCGGCCCGCGCGCCGGTCGCTTCGCCGCCACCGGAACCTGAACATCCCGTGCTCGCCGCCGCGCGCGCGCTCGTCGTGGCACGCAGCGTCGATGCCGTGCTGGTCTTCTGGCCGGATGTCCCGGGCGCACTCGCCAGCGGGCGTGCCGGCAGCGTGTCGATCTACTACGACTCGGTGCGCGAGGATTCGCTCGAGGCACAGCGGCGCCTCGCGGAACGGTTGCTGGACTTCCGCAAGGCGCTCGTGCGCGATCGGGAACGTGCCCAGGGGCTGGTCGAGGGCTTCTCGGTCGGCCTCGACATCCGCTCGGCCAACGTGGCGCCCGAGGAACGGCGAACCGGCCAGCTTCTCGGCCTGTTCCTGCCGTTCCTGCTCGTGACGATGTCCCTGCTCGGCGGGTTCTACCCGGCCATCGACCTGACGGCAGGAGAAAAGGAGCGCGGCACGATGCAGACGCTCCTGTGCGCGCCCCTCAGCCCGGTCGAGATCATCACCGGCAAGTTCATCGCCGTCTGGATCACGAGTCTCATCGCGGCTCTCGCCAACGTCGTCTCACTCGGTGCGACGATGATGCGCATCCTGCCGGGTGATTCGATCAGCGTGGCGCCGTCCACCTTCATCCTGGCGTTCGTGATGCTGCTGCCCGTGACGTTCTTCATCACGGCGATCTTCCTGGCGCTCGCCACGTTCGCGAAAGACTTTAAGGACGGCCAGAACTTCCTCACGCCGGTCTACATGCTCCTCGCCCTGCCCGCGGGCGTGACGATGCTGCGCGGCATCGAGTTGAACGCGTGGACCGCCTTCGTGCCCGTCGTCAACATTGCGCTGCTCATCAAGGCCCTGCTCATCAGCGAGGCTGCTCCGGACCTCATCTTCCTGGCCCTGGTGTCGTCGACCGCCTACGCCGTGCTCGCCGTCCTTCTGGCGGCGCGGGTCTTCGAGCGCGAGCAGGTGCTGCTCGGCGGCCGCGACAGTGTGCGAAGCCTGCTCGGATTCGAGCGTCGCGCGGGCGCCTTTCCGAGCCCGACCTTTGCGCTGAGCGCGTTCGCCCTGATTCTGGTGCTCGTCTTCTACGGCAGCCTGCTGCTGCGGGACGCGGGAACCGTCGTGACGCTGCTCGTGACGGAGTTCGGCTTCTTCCTGCTGCCGACGCTGCTGCTGGTCGCGGCATTTGGATTTCCGCTGCGCCGGACGCTGAGCCTGAGGCGGCCGCCCCTCATGGGCCTGGTGGCTGCGGTGCTCATTGGCAGTTCGGCGTGGGCGGTGGCCGGGGGTGTCCTGATCCGGCTGCTCCCGCCCCCCGAGTCGCTGGTGCGCGCCCTGGAGCAGTTGCTCCTGCTGGACGGCAAGCCGGCATCGCTGTGGGTCGTGTGGCTCGTGATCGGCGTGACGCCCGCGATCTGCGAAGAGACGTTCTTCCGCGGCCTGATCCTCTCAGGCCTGCGAAAGGCAGGACCGTGGCCGGCCATCGTCGGCTGCGCGCTGCTGTTCGGGCTGGCGCACAGTTCGATCTACCGGTTGCTGCCGACGGCGTTCATCGGCCTGCTGCTGACCTGGCTCGTCTGGCGCACCGGCTCGATCTGGACCAGCATCGTTGCGCACATGCTCAACAACGGGATCGCCGCGACGCTGGTCTACAACAAGTCGCTGGCCGCGATGTTCGGCGCCGCTGACCAGGCATTCCTCGGCTGGCGCCCGACGGCGATGGCCACCGTCGTCCTGCTCGTCGGGATCGGAATCGTCTGGCGGATGAGGCCGTTCGCCTACACTCCGACCGAGAGCACGATCTTTCCGAATTGACCAGCCTGGTCCATGCGCCGGTGGGCACCCGCCGCGTCCGCGAGCGGGAAGACCTGGTCGACGACCGGCGTCACGCCACCCTGCGCAAAGAACGTCAGCATGTCGCCGAACTCGCGCGGCGTGCCCATGGTGCTGCCGAGGATGGCGATCTGTTTCCAGAAGATCCGGCGCACCTCCACGGTCGCCGTGGAACCCGTCGTGGCCCCGAACGTGACGAGGCGGCCGCCCGGCTTGATGATCTCGAGCAGCGTCGGAAAGGCATCGCGGCCCGCGCTGTCGATGATCACGTCAGGGCCGCCCTGGCACATCGCCTGCGCGGCCTTGCCCCATCCCTCGCTCTTGTAGTTCACGCCACCGTCGGCCCCCAGTGCCCGGGCCCGCTCGAGCTTGCTGTCCGAGCCCGACGTGACGACGACGCGCGCTCCCAGATGGCGCGCGAAGAGCAAGGCGAAGGTCGACACGCCACCGCCGATGCCCGTGACGAGCACGGTTTCTCCAGCCTGCAGCCGGGCACGGGTGACGAGCGCGCGGTAGGCCGTGAGGCCTGCCAGGGGAATGGCGGCGGCCGCCTCCGACGACAGGCTTCCGGGCTTGGGACACAGGTTGGCCGCGGGCACGCGCACCAGTTCGGCGTACGTGCCGTCATCCGGGAGCCCGAGGATGTGGTACGCGGGTCCTTGTGCGCGATCATCGGTGCCCCAGTCGAGGCTCGGGTTGATGACGACCGACTGACCAACCAGGCGCTCATCGACACCGGCGCCGACCGCAACCACCTCGCCGGCGCCATCTGAACCGAGAACGATCGGCAGGCGGATCCCGGCATACTGCCCGCGGCGAATCCACGCGTCGCGGTGGTTCAAGGCGGCGGCGCGGATGCGGACAACCGCGCCGCCAGGGCCGGGGTCAGGATCAGGCACGGACTCGAGCACCAGCTTGTCGGGATCTCCGAGTTCGCGCAGGACGATGGCTTTCATTGCAGCTCCTCGTGAGGACCGCTGACGAAGCGGGCTGACATGCGGGTCACATGTTCTGATCGTCCTCGACCGGCGCCCCGGCCGCCGGTGGCTTCTTGAACCACGCACCATCAGCCACGTAGCTGGCGGTCAGGCCCTCGAGACGGGCCATGTCGGCGGACGGAAGCGGCTTGAAGGACTTCGCGATGGCGACGTTCTCCTCGAGCTGTTCCACCGTCTTGCAGCCGATGATCACCGTGCTCACGGGCAGCGTGAGCGTGTAACTCATCGCGTCCTTCATCGTCGCGACGCCGTCAGGGCGCAGCAGACGATCGCGGGCGGGGATCTTCATCCCGATGATGCCCATCTTCTTCTTGTTGGCGAGCGGCAGCAGCTGATCCTGGAAGGGCAGCCGGTGCTTGTCGGCGGCGTTCAGCGCCATGAGGATGGTGTCGAAGTTGAACCGGTCGAGCGCCTTGACGAGCACGTCCGGGTCGAAGTGGCCGGTGATGCCCAGGAACCGCACCATCTTCTGCTCGCGGGCCTTGAGCATGGCCTCGATCGCGCCGTCTCTGGCGAAGATCTGCTCGACCTGGTCGTCGCGCTGGACGTTGTGGAGCTGCCAGAGGTCGAGGTGATCCGTCTTGAGCAGGCGCAGGCTCTGATCGAGCAGCCGCAACGAGCCGTCGCGCGTGCGGTCGTCGGTCTTGCTGGCGAGGACGACCTCCTTGCGCCGCGTCGCCATGACCTCGCCGATGAAGGTCTGGCTGATGCCGTCCATTTCCCAGCGCTGCTTCGCGGGGTCTCTCGGCCGGCCGTACGCCGCCGCCGTGTCGACGTAGTTGACGCCGAGGTCGATGGCCCGGTTGATGATCGCGATCGAGACGTCGTGCTTGTCGGCTTGCTCCAGAGAGGCCTGGCCACCCAGGCTGAAGAGCCGCGTCATGTGCCCGGTGCCGCCGAGCGGCCGCTCCGGCATGGGCGCGGCCGCGGCGCCGAGGGTCGGGGACACCGCGAACGCCGCAGCGCCCGCGACGCCCAGCTTCACGAATTCGCGCCGGGTCAGATCGTCAGCCATACAGCAACTCCAGGATGGGATGGGTCGGTTGTCCGAGAGGACGTTGTCTGGCGACACCTTACACTTCCGGCGGGGGGCCTGCCAAGTGCCAAGCGGCCCGGCCGTGCCATTTGATCCGTCAGCGGCAGGCGAAGTACGTTAGAGGCTCATCAATGTCACGGCCAGACCGGCCTCCTCTGTGGAAGGACTGCACGTATGCTCCGAACGCTGCCCGACGATGACGTGCGAGCGATCCTCTGGCGGTTCGCGGACCGCTACGACCTCCAGATGCTGGTCCAGTCGGCGCGCGGCGTCGCCCGCGGGCCGGTGGCGCGCCTCGTCGCCCAGGGCGGACGGAACTCCCACGAATGGACGCCGGAGAAACACCAGCTTCTGACGGCGTTCGACGACGCCGGGCTCAGTGCCGTGGGGCTCGACCTGGAGCACGGCGGGTTCATCGAGGGACCGAAGAACCTGGCCCTGGCGCTCGTGGCGTTCGAACTGGCGTGGGTCGACGGCGGCGCGGCGACGTCCAACCTCGCGAACTTCCTGGCGCTCGGGCCGATTCACGAGCGGGGCACCGACGACCAGCGTGCGACCTACATGCGGGCCGCGGCGCCGCCCGCGCCGGGCGAGACCCGGGAGCCGTGGCGTGGCGCGTTCGCGCTGACCGAACCCATCCCTTACGTGGGCGTCGAAACCGGACTGCTCGGCGGCAAGCTCCGCGTCGCCGAGTGGCAGGAGGGACAGGAGCCCGTGCTGCAGGTCGACAAGCGCGGCCGCTTCATCACGGGGATGGGGTTCGCGGATTTCGTGTCTGCGGCGGTTGATTCGGCCGACGATCGGATCAAGGGCAGCTGCATGATCATCCTCGAGAAGTCCGATCCCGGGGTCTTCGATCGGGGCGTGCCAGCCCGCAAGCTCGTCCATCAGCTGTCCTCCACCCGGGACCCGGCGTTCAACCTCCGCGTGCCCGCCAGCCGCATCGTCGGCGGCTACACGATCAAGGGCGGGAGGATCGTTCCGAACTTCACGCACGGTGAAGTCATCGAGGCCGTGTTCCGGCGCACGCGCGTGACGGTTGGCCTGATGACCGCCGCCAAGCTCGTGTCGGCCGTCGAGCCCGTCATCCGCTATCACCGCGGCCGATTCCGCGGCGGCGATCACGTCCACCCCGGGTCGCCGCGCTTCGAGCTCGGCCTGCAGCAGAAGGAGGACGTGCTGCACCGCCTCGTGGATGTGTGGGCCACCGGCGAGGCGGCCTCGTCGCTGGGCTTTGAGGCCGCCCGCCTGTTCGACGAGCTTGACCCGCTCGATCGGCAGAAGGACCAGTACCTCGCCAGCCAGGGCGTGACCGGCGGACGGGCGCAGATGAAGGCGCTCGCGAAAGTGGCGAAGACCGCCCTCGAGTACCTGGCCGAATCGGCGAAGCCCGAAGCCAGTCGGAACGCGGAGCGCTACCAGGAGCTCTCCAACGACGTCATGGTCCGTTACTCCGTGCTGGATGCGGTGGCGAACGTCATCTGTCCCGCGGTCAAGCTCTGGAACACCGGCCACGGCGCCAACGTGATGCGCGAGGCGGTGAGCCTGATGGGCGGGTACGGCATCACCGAGGACTGCCCGGGATTCCTCGGCTACAAGTGGATGGATGCGCAGCTCGAGGCGACCTACGAGGGGCCCGAAGCCGTGCAGCGCCGGCACCTGTCCGTCTCGATGACGAACGAAGTCTTCCTCGCCCAGTTCCGCGTCTGGATCGGCGAGATGCGGCAGATCGCGTCCGAGTACCCGGGCACCATCGACGCGGACGGATCGAAACTCTACCAGCAGTCGCGCCAGGGCGTGAGCTTCCCGCTCGCGGACGCCCTGGCCTGGATCCTCACCGCGCGCCAGCAGGTGCTCGACGTGCTCCACCTGCAGCGCCACGGCGCGAGCCACCCGGTGGTCGCCGAGCAGCTGCCGACGCTGGTCCCGTTCCTGATGGACCTCTGCCACGTCCAGAGCGCGCGCGCGGCGGGCGAGGTCGGACGCATCTCGGCCGAACTCGTGTACGGCTATCGTCGCCATCCCGCATGGGACGAACAGGGATGCGCGTCCTGCTACGTCGCCGACGAACTCGACGCGTTGGACGATCTCATCCCGGGCATCGCCGCCTCGGCGCGGTTCTACAGTGATGTCGTCGAAGTCGACGGCGGCCACGCGGACAAGGCGGGCCCGTGCGCGAGCACGGCGGGTCTCGAGCCGTTCCTGCGCCTGCGATCGAAGATGGACAGCTGTCTGACGGGCGCCCGGCTGGCCAAGGACCGCGCGGCCGAGTCGCTGGCGCACGTGATGATTCCCGAGGCGCTCGGGTATCCGATTTAGCGGTTAGCGGCGAGAGGCGAGAGGCGAGAGGCGGGCGACGAGGGACAAAACGTGGACGAGACGGCAGCCAGGCAGACGATGGACGTGGATGTGGTGTGCGTGGGATTCGGGCCCGCGGCGGCCGGATTCCTGACGACACTGTCGCGGGGCCTCGTCAACGATGATGGGACGCCGGCCGTGGAAAGCGCCGTCATGCCAGGCCTGCCGCTGCAGGTGACGTGTTTCGAGCGCGCCGACGACATCGGCACGGCCGTCTCTGGCGTCGTGACACGGGCCCGGGCCATTCGCGAGACCTTCCCCGACCTCGATCCCTCGCAGATTCCTATGGCCGCCCCGGTGCACCACGAGCAGGTCGCGTACCTCCTGGACCCGGTAGGCGCCAGCCGCCGGTCGGCGACGCTGCAGTTCGGCGATCGCATGATTCGTGCGGCGGCGCGGTGGCTGAAGGTGGAGCACGATGCGCTGCCGCTGCCGTACATCCCGGACTTCCTGCGCAAGGACGGCGGGCTGGTGCTGTCGCTGGGCCAGTTCATGCAGTGGGTGGGTGGCCACGTGATGGCGTCGGGCGTCGTGCAGGTCTGGCCCGGGACGCCCGTCAAAGAAGCGCTGGTCGACGGCACTCGCGTGGTTGGCGTGCGGCTCGTCGATCAAGGCACGGATCGCCACGGCGCGCCCGAGGCCGGTTTCATGCCCGGCATGGATGTGCGGGCCGCGCTGACTGTCGTGGCTGACGGGCCTGTCGGTGCCGTGGGTCGGCAGCTCGACGAGCAGTTCGGCATGCCGGCCGGCCACCACGTGCGCGACTGGGCCGTCGGCATGAAGATGGTCGTCGACCTGCGCGAGGACTCCGGCCTGCAGCCCGGTACCGTACTCCACACCTTCGGGTATCCCGAGCCCGAGATCTTCGGGTTCCTCTACGTCAACGACGCGCGCACGGCGTCGCTGGGGATCTTCGTGCCGTCGTGGTTCGACAGTCCCGTGCGCACCGCCTACCGTTACCTGCAGCACTGGATGCTGCATCCCTACCTCTGGCGGTACCTGCAGGGCGGGCGGATGCGATCGTGGGGCGCGAAATCGCTCCAGGAGTCCGGCAAGCGCGGAGAACCGTTTCTGGTGGGCGACGGATACGCGCGTATCGGCGAAGGATCGGGCAGCACCAACGTGCTAACCGGATCGGGCGTCGATGAGGCCTGGCTGACGGGCTCGCTGCTGGCCAAGGCCGTGCTGGATCTTGCATCGGCCGGCACGGCGTTCACCAAGGACCAGCTCACGGCCGCATACGTGCGCCGCCGACGCGAAAGCTGGGTGGAGCACGAGGGCATCGTCGCCGAGCGCGCGCGCGACGGTTTCCATCGTGGCGTGATCACGGGCCTCATCGGGATGGGGCTTGCCGGCTTGAGCGGCGGACGTCTCTTCATGCCCGTCGAGCCCAGACGGCCGCACGAACGGGTGCGACCCCTCGAACAGTATTTTGCCGATCGCATTCCGGCGAGCGAGGTTGCCCGCATCAGGGCGGAGTGCCAGCAGTCGGGGCTGCCGTTGCACGACGCGCTGCTCGAGCGGGCAGGATGGCCCACTGTTCCGTACGACGGCGCGCTGCTGGTCTCTCACCAGGACGCGCTGCTGATGGGCGGCAAGGTGCAGGCCGCATCAGGCTATGCGGACCATGTCATGTTCGAGGACCCGGCCCTCTGTCGTGCGTGCCAGAACAGGCTGTGCATCGAGATTTGCTCGGGACAGGCGTTGATGCCGGGCGCGGACGACGTGCCAGCCTTCGATCGCGAGAAGTGCATCCACTGCGGAGCGTGCTTCTGGAGCTGCACTCAACACGTCGGCGGTCATCCAGACCGGATGAACCTGGTGTTCCGCGCCGGGTCCGGCGGGCTGCATTCGACGGAGAACTAGACCGGAGTTCACGTGAGTTGGCTACAGTTGCAGGTGTGGCGCAGGGCTTCCCGGGCCTGAGCCTGTCGAAGGCAGCCCTGCGTGATCCGGGGCGCCAAGCAGGCCTGAAGGCCTGCTCCACAACCAACACAGGTGTGCTCTGGGGTTAGGGGTCAGGAGAAGACGCGTGAGTCAGCCGTTTCACATCGTCGTGTGTGGCAGTGTCGCGCCGGATCCGTTGCAGACGCTCGAGCCGGTCATGGGCCCGGCCGGTCCTGGATTGAAGAATGAGATGCTGTTGCCCAACGTGCTCGACCCGTGGGCCGCGCACGCCCTGTTCGAAGCCGCGCATCTCGCGAAGTCCGTGGCTGGCAGCAAGCTCTGGCTGGTGAGCCTGGGCCCGAAGGCCAAGCTCCAGCAGGTCATGATGACCGTGGCCCAGAAGGTCCCGTTCGAACTGGTGGCGATCGACGGGCCGGCAGGCGGGTTCGTGGATGCCGTCGAGACCGCGGCAGTACTGGCCGACGCGATCACGGCGATCCCGGGGCTCGATCGCGCGCGGCTGCTCGTGTTCGGCGGATGGGAGTCGGCCACGCGGTGCGCCGGCGCGACGCTGCAGCTGGTGGGTGAACGTCTCGGCATCGCGGATCAGTTCCAGGGGGTGGATCGGTTGACTCTGCAGCCGGACGGCCGCGTGCGCGTGCTCGAACGCATCGAGGGCGGCCGGCATCAGGTGTCGATCTGCGAAGGGGCGCCGTTCGTTGTCGGCTGGGCGACGGGCTACCTGCCGGAGCCGCCGAACAATCCGCAGGTCGGGATGGCCAACATGCGCGCTGTCATGCCGGCGCTGCAGAAGGCGAGGCCGGCCGTGCTGAAACAGGACGGTCTGACGCTGGTCCGCGTCGAACAGCCGAAGCAGGTTCGAGAGACCCGCGTGGTGAAGGACCTGTCGGCTGATGAGATTGCCCGCGACATCGTCGCGTGGATACGGGGGGCGTAATGGAGCGCGTACTGATTCTCGTCCACACGGATGCCGACGGGACGCTGCCTCGGGCGGCCTATGAGGCGGCAGGCGCAGGCGCGCGTCTTTGTGGTGAACTGGGCGCCGCGGAACTCGCCATTGGCATCGTCGGCGCAGCCGCCCAGGCGGCCGTGCCCAGCGTGGCCGCATGCGGCGCGACCCGGTTTCTCGTGTCGGAGGGCGCCGAACTGGTGCACTCGCGCTATGCGAGCGATGCGGCGGCAGCGGAGGCCGTGTGCCGGGCGGCAGGCGCGAGCGTCATCATCGCACCGATGACGGCGCGATGGGCGCGCACGCTCGCCGGCGTCGCGCACCGGCTGGGTGGCCGCGTCGACACGCACGTGACGGGCATCGGTGCCGCCGACGGGAGGGTCACCGCGACCCGCTGGTTCTACCGGCAGCGGATGGAGGGCACGCTCTTCCGCGAGCCGCGCCCGTGGATCATTCTGCTCGACCCCGGGGCGTGTCCCGCGTGGGCGGGCCCCGTGGGCACCGCGACGGCCGAGGTTGTGGACGTGGTACTCGGCCCTTCGCTCACGCGCACGACGATTGCCGGCATCGAGGCGCCGGCCGCGGAGCAGCAGACGATTCGGCCGGACGCGGACCTGTTGTTCGTGGCCGGGGCCGGCTGGACGAAGAAGCAGGCGGATGGCCATGTGCATGCTGACGACGCCGAAACCCTCATTCTCGGCTTCCTGCGGGCGAGCCGCGCGTCGCTGGGCAGCAGCAAGTCGCTCGTGGACCTGAGCGGGGAAGGGCACACCGTGCTCCAGTTCATGTCGCACATGAACCAGGTCGGCCAGACCGGCTCGACGCCTCGTCACCCCAAGGGTCTGGCGGCGTGCTGCCACGGTGAAGAGCCGCATGTGGTCGGTTGGCGGTTCATCACTGAGCGGCGCGCCGTGAACCTCGACCCGAACTGCGGTTGGGCGCGCGGCAAGGCTGATGTATTGTACGTAGCCGACGCGTTCGCCGTGATGACGCGTGTCAACGCACTACTGGCACAGGGCCAATAGCGCTACTCGAGCCGCACACCATGCCAGAGGTTCGACGACAACTCACCTGGACGCCAGGGCGATTGGGTGCCCTGGCCGCTGGCCTCTGACCATCCTTCCGCACGTCGATGAGCCCGGTCCCTGGCGCACGAAGCCATGGGCCGGCATCCGCTCCGTTCGGGCTGAGCATCCGCTTGTAACCATCGCAATTGTGGAGGGCACCATGCCGTTTTCCTATGCTGTCATTGGGGCGGGCCGCCAGGGTGTGGCGGCCGCGTACGACCTCGCCGTGTTCGGCGACGCGTCGCGCATCCTGTTCGTCGACACAGGCGCGGCGGCGGCCGGAGACGCCGCCGCGACCATCAACCGGCTCGTCGGCCGTGACCTGGCGGCAGGCATCGCCGGAGACGCAGCCGACACCTCGCGGCTGGCCTCGGTGCTGGCCGGCACGCGCGGCATCCTGAGCGCCGCGCACTACGGTGTGAATCTCGGGCTGACCGAACTTGCGGTCGCGATCGGCGCCCACCTGGTCGATCTCGGCGGCCACACTGGTGTCGTGCGGCGGCAGCACGGATTCCACGATCAGGCGCGGCACGCGGGGATCACGATCGTACCGGACACGGGCATGGGTCCCGGCCTCAACGTGTCACTGGCCGCCTACGCGATGGGACGGCTCGATCGGCCGCGCGAGGTGCGTATCTGGGACGGCGGCCTGCCGCAGCATCCCGTGTCGCCCTGGAACTACATCTCGACATTCGCGATGAGCGGCCTGACGAACGAGTACGACGGACATGCGTTCTTCCTGCGCGGCGGGAAGGTCGTCGAGGTCCCGTGCTTCGCCGATCTCGAGGAGCTGCAGTTCGACGCTCCCATCGGGACGCTCGAGGCGTTCGTAACCTCTGGCGGACTGTCGACGGCGCCATGGACGTGGGAGGGGACGCTCGAGCGGCTCGAGAACAAGACACTGCGATACCCCGGGCACTGCGCGCGTTTCAAGGCGTACGAAGAGCTGGGCCTGCTCGGCCTCGAACCCGTCGATGCGAGCGGCGTGCGCATGGTGCCTCGCGATCTGTTCCATGCGCTGCTCGAGCCGCGCATCGGCGCGAAGGGCGCGGTCGTCCGGGACATTTGCGTGATGCGGGTGCAGGCGACCGGTGATCATGGCGGGCGACCATGCGAGGCGGTCGTGGAACTCGTGGATCGGTTCGACGATCGCACCGGATTCACGGCGATGCAGCGGCTCACGGGATGGCACGCGGCGATCTGTCTCGGGCTCGCCGTGCGCGGCAAGCTGGCATCGGGAGTCCTGTCGGTGGAACAGGTGCCGGGCGACCTGATTGTCGACGCCGGACGCGCGCGGGGATGGGCCATAGCGGAGCGGGTCGGACCAATATTGTAATCAATCCGCAGAAGTGCTTGACAAGTTGAGGATTAGGCGCGACACTCAGCGCTTCCGCCGGGTGAAACCCTGTGCGCCGAGTCGGAGTTGTGCTCCGGCGGGTGCGGCAGGAGTCGGCGGTGTCTCGCTCCGGATACAGTCAGGATGGACATGGCGGAGTCGCTCTGGAACCGGCTGGCTTGTTGCCTGACCGGGCATTCCGACTCATCGTCGGGCGCAGGTGGCCGCACGCCGACTCGCGTCTCGATAACCGATCGCGGCCGATGCCCGTCGCCGGGCACGTCATCTCCGAATAAATTAGTTGACAAACCGAAACGCGGCGCATAGATTGGATGCGACTCCTAAATCATTAGGATCTCAATCCGCAGGACGGAGCGCGCCCTCGTGAGCCGGAAACGATCCGCGACCCTGACCGACGCTGAACTCAAGCTGATGCGGGTGCTCTGGCAACTCGGGCCCTCTACCGTCGGCGCCGTCGTCGGCGCGCTCCGCGGCCGCCGTGCACCGGCGTACAACACTGTGTTGACCGTCATGCGTATCCTCGAGACGAAGGGCTACGTCAAGCATCGTAAAGAGGGACGCGCGTTCGTCTTCGAGCCCCTCGTCGACGAGACCCACGCCCGCAAGAGCGTGCTGCGGTACATGCTCGATCGTTTCTTCGACAATTCACCGGGCGCACTGGTGTTGAGCCTGCTCGAGCACGAGGCCGTGCCCGACGCCGAGATGCAGCAGCTGCGGGAGATGATCCAGCAGCACGAGGCACGCTGACCTTGGCCTGGTTTCTGACGTGGGTCGGCCACAGCATCGCGCTCGGCGCGATGACGGCACTGATCGTGCGCGTGCCGGCGTTCCGTGCGCGCGCGGCTGCACGCGCCGCCGCGTGGGCCGTCGCCCTGGCCGTGATCGCCCTGCTTGCCGTCGTGCCTCTGCTGCCGCCGGCGACGGCGTCCCAGGTCATTCTCACGACGCCTGCGCCATCCAGTGCCCTCGACCGTGCAGTCAACCCCGTGGTCATCCCGGCGGTACCGGCCTCATGGCTCCTCTGGGGGCTCGCGGTCTGGGCGTGCGGTGCCGTGGCATGGCTCGCACACGCTTCCCTCGAGATCCACCGCGTCGTGGTCCTCAAGCGCGCCTGCATCCCGATGT
>JAPKZP010000562.1 GCA_026393735.1 Acidobacteriota bacterium | reverse complement strand
GCCACCGCCCGCTGCGGATTGCGGTGACCCGGCCATGGTAGCCGTCGGTTGCGGCGAACCCGCCGCCTGCAGGCGACACCAGTTCCCTCGGCGCCCCCGACTGGGCCAGGAACGCGCCGTAGTCCTTTAGGGCGGCCGCCGCGCGAACCACAGTCTCGAACGGCACCATGACCAGCGTGATGGGCTTTGGCGTGGCTTCGTACTGTGCCTCGAGGGCCTCCGTGAAGGCCTGCTGGCCGAGGGCGTCAGCGGGATCGAGCCTCATCGATCCCGGCACGAGCTTCGCTCTTGGAAGGACGTCCAGTTCGGCCGGCAACTCGCCGGGCTCGCCCAACCGCGCGGCGACCGCCCTCGCGAGATCGGGTAGCAGCACCGGCGCATCGTCCCGCGTCTCACGGGCGACGAGTTTAACGTAAGAGGATCCCGTCCAGAACGCCGCCGAGTTCGTGCCGGCGCGCCCCTGCACGCCGACTTCGATGGCCCGGTGCTTCGGATTGTGGAAACCGAACGCCAGGAACTGCTCCGCGCCGCCGTCAATGTACTCCCAGAGGTTGCCGGGGCCGAATCGCTGCACGGCGCCGTCGCGCGTCCAACCCGCTATCTTGTCCGACAGCCATGCCGCATCGGCCTGCGCGGGCACGTTGGTCCCTGCGGCCTGTGGCGCGACTCCGGTCGAGTCAACCGGCGCGGGCGCGGTCCGGGCAGCCGCCGTATCTGCGCCAGGCGCGGCGGCCTTGTCCGTGCAGCCTGCGGCCATGACGGCCATCGCGAGGCACAGCCCAAGACCGGCCACGCACTCTCGCTGTGTTCGACTCACGACCCGCCTCCTTCTGACCACGGCCGAACGGGGCCGCTGCCGGCCTACTCTACAGGGTTCCGACTGCTGGACCAACCGGCGGCGGATGGTCAGACGCACGAAGGCCCGGCACCGCCCTCGTGGCCAGCGCCGGGCCTCCCCGTATTGAGCCCGTGTAGACGAACCGGCTACTTCTTCTCGTCCTTCTTCACCGGCGCGGCGGCCGCGGGCGCATCGGGCTTCTTCGTCCCGAACGGCCCCTGCTTGTTCAGCCACTCCGCCGGATAGCTCTTCTTCGCCGGGTCTGAGAGGCGCCAGCCTCCGTCCTGATAGTCGGTGACGAGCTTGTCGGCCAGCTCCCACCACTTCATGTAGTTCTCCTGGGCCACGCGGTTCGAGTAGTCACTGATGAACGTGCGCGCCCGCTCCGGGTCGGCCTTGTACAGCTCGAGGGCGGTCTTCTCGATGATCGCTTGATCGGCCAGTAGCTTGTCCTCGATTTCCACCTGCTTGACGCGGATGTCCTGGATCATCGCGTGCCAGTTGAGGTTCGCCCAGTTGTTGATGAAGTTCGAGGCCCACCAGGCCGAGTTCCGATCGAACCGGTCGCGGCGCCCGATTTCGTATGCCGTCGGCACTTTGAGGTTCCCCGCGTAGAGCGGCGTAAAGACCGACGTCTTCGCATCGTCCTCGGCGAACCAGGCCAGGCTGCCAATCCAGGGCGGCATATTGTCGCGTGCCTGCAGCACGACCACGTAGGAGGCCTGGTGCACCGCGATCATGCGCTCGACCGGCGAGTAGCCAGGCGCCGCCGTGTACTCTCGCGGCACGGTCCAGCGGTTCGGCGTGCCGAACGGGCCGGCGAGCGGGTTCGAGGTCTGCTCGAAGGGCGTCCCCTCGTACACGTCGCGGTGAATCTGCATGACATCCCGGACGGTGACCTTCTTGTCGGGCTTCACGGAGAACGGCTGCTCGGGCGCCCACGGGTCCAGCTTCAGCGAAGGCGCCAGGATGCTCAGCACGCGCCACTCGCGGCGGTTGGGCGTGATGGGCCCGGCGCCCATGCCGAAGACCCGGTTGAAGATGAACGGGTCCCCCTTCTTCCACCAGCCCATGGCCTCGGCCACCTGGTAGACGCCCTTCGCGTACATCGTCCAGTTGGGATCGTCGCCGAGCGTCGTGATGCGCGATCGGTTTGCCGACACACCGACTTCCCCGGCCGGAATCCGCTTCGCGGCCCAGACCGCGCCCTTCTCCACCGCGCCGGCGCCGAAGATCTCGAACTGCCAGACTTCCTTCGGGTCGGCCACGGTCAGGCATTCGCCGCTGTCGCCATACCCGTACTTCTCCCCGAACTCGCCCATGACCTTGACGACCTCGCGGGCGGTCGCGCCGCGCTCCAGGGCGAGCCGCTCGAGTTCCATGATGTCGAACAGGCCCTCGTCGTTGAACAGCTCCCGGCGGCCGCCGATGGTCGTTTCGCCGATGATCACGCCCTTCTCGTTCATGAACGGGTACGAGGCGTCGTAGCGCGTGAAGGTCTCGGCCGCCTGGGGAATCTGGCCGACTTTGATTTCCTGCCGGTTCGGCGGCTTCTCCTCACCCAGGCCGCCGCCCTTCATCACGTCGCGTAGCGTCCCGGCCGCGAACTTCTTGCCAGGCACGACTTTGATGCGGATTTCGTACCCGCCGTCGCACGAGTGGCTCGTCAGCGTGCCCTCGGCCGAGGCCTCCGGGCTCACCGGCACCGACGTGCAGGCTTCGCACGCGTTCTCCCAGACCTCCTGGGGAACGCCCGATGGCCGGGGGTACCCGCAGATCTTCTTGCCTGACAGCTCGTCCTGCTGGGACACCGCGCCGCCCGACTGTGCCAGCACGCCAGGCGCGCCGGTCAGGCCGACCGCGCCAGCCAGCACGACGATGAAGAGCGCAACCAATCGACTCGATCTCCGCATGTCTATCTCCCTGGGGGCCGACACCGACGACAGTGCGGCCTACTCTAACATCCAACGGGAGTACCGCGAAACCCGCGCGCGCCTGTCGCGAGGCGCCCGACTACCGGACCGCCGGACCACCGCCACGGCCGCTCGGCGGCGGGGGCGGCGCCAGGTAGTACTCCTTCGGCGGCTCGACGCCGAGCAGCCATCGCACGAAATAGTCCCAGCGCCGGCGCATCACGTAGCTCGAGGCGCTGCCGAACCCGTGAGCCTGATTCGGCAGCATGAGCAGGTCGAAGTCCTTGTTGGCCTTGATGAGCGCGTCGACGACCAGCAGCGTGTTGTAGGGCGGCACGTTGTTGTCCATCGTCCCGTGGGCCAGCAGCAGGTGACCCTTGAGATTGGCGGCCACGCTCTGGTTGGCCTCGACCTCGTAGTTGTCCTTGCCGTCCGCGGTCTTCGTCAGCAGCCCCTGGTACCGCTCGCCCCAGTCGTCCTCGTACCCCCGCTGATCGTGGTTTCCCGATTCGGAGATGCCGACCTTGAAGAAGTCGGGGTACCGGAACATCGCGTCGGCCGCGATGAATCCGCCGCCCGAGTGGCCCCAGATCGCGGCGCGATCGATGTCGATCCACGGGTACTTCTGCGCCAGTTCCTTCATGCCCGCCACCTGGTCGGGCAGCGTGTTGTCGCGACCCATGGCGCCGAAGTACGCATCGTGGAACGACTTCGACCGGCCGGGCGTGCCCATGCCGTCGATCGACACCACGACGAAGCCGAGCTCGGCCAAAGCCTGCTTGTCGCCCCGCGCGGCGGCGAAGGTGCGCGCGCCGACGCTCCCGGACTGCGGGCCGGGGTACGCCTGGTTGATGATCGGGTACTTCTTCGAAGGGTCGAAATTGACGGGCCTGAACAGCATGCCGTAGAGATCCGTTGTGCCGTCGCGCGCCTTGACCACGATCGGGATCGGCGGCTTCCACCCCGTGGCCAGGAGCTTCGTGATGTCGGCCTTCTCGAGCGGCATCGCGAGCCGGCCGTCACCGTCGCGAAGGACAGACACGGGCGGCCTGTCGCACGTCGAATGCGTGTCGACAATGTACCTGCCCGACGCGGAAAGCCGCGCGTCGTGATCGCCGTCGTCGGGCGTCAGCGACACGTAGTTCTTGCCGTCGAGGCCGATCCGATACAGGTGCCGGAAGTACGGGTCCTGTCCCTTCTCGCGGCCCATCGCCGTAAACCACACGGTGCGCGCCTTCTCGTCCACCTTCACGATCTGCGTCACCGGCCCCTCGCCCGACGTGATCTGGTTCTTCAACTTGCCTGTGGTGAGGTCGTAGAGATAGAGGTGCCCCCAGTTGTCGCGCTGGGAGTACCAGATCACTTCATTCGTGGCCCACAGCACCCGCCAGCCGGCCTGCGACTCGAAGTGGGTCTTCTCGGTTTCCTCGAAGACGGTGCGCACGCTGCCGGTGGCCGCATCGGCGACGCGCACGACGGCCTGCTTGTGATCGCGCGACGTGGACACGAAGGCAAGCTGGGCCCCGTCCGGGCTCCATTGCATGTCGCTCACGCTGACGTTGTCGCCGAGCATGGCGCGGTGATAGTCGGGCGGCATCTGCAACCTGACGGTGCGGCCGTTCTCCACGTCGATGACCACGCGGTGCAGCATGGCCACCACCTCGTCGCCCGGCAGCGGGTACTTCCAGGCCTTCAGCACCGGGTGCCCCACGCGCGTCTCGACGAGATACATGTCGCCGACCTTGCGCTCGTCCTGCTGGAAGGTCGCGACCTTCTTCGAGTCGGGCGACCAGAGCACGATCGCGCGGTCGCTCGACGCCCAGCCTGCGTTGTCGGTGGCGTAACCGAAGTTCTTCTCGCCGTCCGTCGTCAGAGCGGATTCCAGCTTCGTCGCCACGTCGCGGACGACGAGATTCCAGTCCTTGATGAACACGGCGCGCTTGCCGTCTGGTGAGGTCACGGCGTTCCCGGCTGCACCGCGACCGCCCCCACCGCGACCGCCAGCCGCCGGGTCGGCGCCGATGGCAGCGCCCGTCGACGCGCACGCCGTGCCCAGCACGTCGCATGCCCATCGGCGGCTGTCGTGATCGAACGACACGGTCTTGCCGTCAGGCGAGAGCTGAATCACCTGGAACGGCAGCTGGCGCGGGTTGATCGTCCCGCCCGCCGCCTTCTCCAGGGCCGCCGCGAGCTTCGCGTGGTCGAAGACCGGCCCGCGTGTCTTCGTCGCCGGGGCGACGAGCACGAACTCCACGCCCTCCACCGTGGTGTTGCGGTACCAGAATCGGTCGTCGGGCAGCCAGGTCGGGTTCACGCTGCCGCCGACGACGAGCGGCGTCACGGCGGCCGACAGGAACTTTTCCGCGCGCGCATAGTCGGCAGCCGTCACGGCCGCCGGTGAGGCGGGGGGCTGGGCTTGCACGAGGACAGCGGAGACAACGAGCAGCACCAGGGCCAGCGCGACGGCGCGGCGGGTGCGCAGGCAAGCAGCAGACATCGGCAGACTCCTCAAGATGACCGCGCGGCCTGGGTCGAGATGCCGGCGGAACCTGCGCATCATACATGGCAAAATGGGTCAGGCGAAGCGCCCGGGTCCGTGCTAACATTCGCCGCTATGAGTCAACTTCCTTCCAACAAACCATCAGCCGGCGGCAACGTGCCCTTCGTGCCCGATTCGTCCGATCAGCGCGAATTCACGATGCGGGCGTTGATCCTCGGCCTGCTCATGTGCGTGATCCTGGGCGCCGCCAACGCGTACCTGGGATTGCGCGCCGGCATGACGATTGCCGCAACCTACCCGGCCGCTGTCATCGGCATGGCCGTCCTTCGCCTCATGAAGGGCAGCATGCTGGAGGAGAACTTCGCCCGAACCGTCGGGTCCATCGGCGAGTCCGTGGCGGCCGGCGCGATCTTCACGCTCCCGGCGTTCGTGATCCTCAAGTTCTGGAAGTTCGACCGCGCGCACATGGCGGAAGAGTATCTGATGTCGGCCGCCCTCATGATGCTCGGCGGCACGCTCGGCATCATGTTCGTGACGATTCTCCGCCGCGTGATGGTCGAGGATGCGAGCCTTCCCTTCCCCGAATCCGTAGCCGCCTCGGAGATTCACAAGGCCGGCCAGAAGGGGTCGGAGGCCGCTCTGCAGTTGTTCCGCGCGATGTTCGCCGGCGCGGTGGTGAAGCTGATGGACGGCTTCGGCATCTTCCGCTCGGCGAACGAACTCGCGGTGAAGATCGGCATCACCAAGCAGACGTTCGTGCGCCTCGGGATCGGGGAATCGGCGCCGAAGGTGGTGACCGGCGGCGTCACGCACTTCTCCGCGCCGGACATCACACCGGCCTACTTCGGCGTCGGCTACATCATCGGGCCGGAGCTCGGGTCGCTGAACTTCGCCGGCGGCCTTCTGGCGTGGGGGCTCTTCGTGCCCACCCTGATTTACTTCCTGGGGCCGTCGCTCATCGACCAGTACCTGGCCATGAACAACGGCAACGAGGACGCCGCCTGGGCCTCGATGGTCGTCGCCCTCTGGAAGTTCATCGTCCGCCCGATCGCCGTGGGCGGCATGCTCGTCGGCGCGTGCTACACGCTCTACAAGATGCGGAAGAACCTCATCGGCGGCGTGAAGCGCGGCATCGAGGACGTCCGGAAGTCCGCCACGGCCGCGGCCACCACCCGGCGCACCGAGCAGGACCTGAACCTGAAGGTGGTGGGGTTCGGCATCGCGACGCTGCTCGTGCTGATGACCCTGCTCTACTTCGGGTTCACGAAGGCCATCGGGCCGGCCATCGTCGCGGCGCTCGTGATCCTCGTCACCGGATTCTTCTTTGCGGCGGTCTCGGGCAACCTGGTCGGCCTGATCGGGTCCTCGAACAACCCGCTCTCCGGCCTGACGCTGACCACCGTGATCGTCGCGGCGCTGACCATGGTCATCGTGGGCATGAAGGGCGTCGACGGGGTCATGGCCGTGCTGGGCGTCGCGGCGGTCGGCTGCGTGTCAGCGGCGGTCGCCGGCGAAATGCTGCAGGACCTGAAGGTCGGGCACATCCTGGGCGGCACCCCGTGGAAGATGCAGGTCGGCGACATCATCGGCGTCGTCGTGGCCAGCCTGGTGATGTTCTTCCCGCTCTACATGATGCACACCGCAGACGTGGCCCAGTTCGGGGACGTGGGCGGGTTCGGCGGCAAGACCTACCCCGCGCCGCAGGCCGGTCTCATGGCCGCGCTCTCGCAGGGCATCGTCGGCGGCGAGATGGCGTGGCCCCTCGTGGTCGTCGGCATCGCCATGGGGATCGCGCTCATCCTGGTCAAGGTGAAGAGCCCGATGCTCTTCTCGGTAGGCATGTACCTCCCGCTCGGGACGACGTTTGCGATCTTCTGCGGCGGCATGGTGCGCGGCATCGTCGACAAGATCCGCAACAGGCGCGGCTACAACGATGCGCAGAAGGCGCGCGTCGAGAACGCCGGGGTGCTGGCCGCCTCGGGCCTGATCGCGGGAGAGGCGCTCATCGGCCTCTTCATTGCGGCCGTAGT